>JAJYNV010000012.1 GCA_021786135.1 Bacillota bacterium | reverse complement strand
ATGCCGGCAGGATCAGGGCGTATGCCAGCCCCGCCATGGCTCCGAATCCGAGGGCAGATGTGAAGGTGCGCGCACCGCCAAGCAGCAGCACGGCGATGGCGGCAAGCGCGAAACCGATGGCCAGAGGAGCCTTGACGCCGATGCGGTCCGACATGCGGCCCAGCGGCACCATCAGCACGACGGCTACGCCCCCGGCTCCGAAGAGGAGTTCGGCGTACGAGATCGGGTTCAGGTGCAGCACCCTCTGGGTGAAGAGGTTCAAGATCGGCAGAAAGAGCCCGAGCGTCAACGTCTGTGCAAACATGCCGGGCAAGAGCGGCCGCACCTGCCAAAGCGCCTGCGCCAGCGCTCGCCACGGCGTCTGTGGGCGCTTGAGGCGCCGGGTGATGCCCGTGACGGCCGGAGCCCAGAACAGCACGGCGCCTTGTCCCGCAACAAGCAGCAGGAACCCCCAGGTGAAACTGCCATGTACCGCGAGGTTCGTCAGGATCGGCCCAAGCCCTGCTCCGACCAGCCAGGCCGCGAACACATAGCCCATCACGCTGCCGGCGCTCTGGCGGCGGTCTCCGGTGGCTTCCGTGACGGTCGCCGGCCACAGCGGCGCCGTGCCCACGCCGTAGAGTCCTGTCAGAAGATAGAGGGGCACATGATGTCCACCCAGGGTGAAGAGAAGCACGAGCGCGACGAAGGCGATGGCCATGCCCACGGCGAGCACTCTCCGGGTGCCGAAGCGGTCTACGAGCCACCCTGCCGGCGTGCGCCCGATCGTATCGACGAGATAATGCACTGATATGGCCCAGGCCGCTGCTTCCAGTCCGACGTGCCAGCTGCCGGTAGCGAGCGCCGGGAGCAACGTGACAAGCAGTCCTGTGCGTACGAATTCGCCCAGGAGAACGATGAGACCCAGTTTCAGCGGCCGTGCCAATATGCCACATCCTTCGCGATTTCGGCCGCCGCATCGGGCCGCGCGATGCGGCGCGCCGCCATAGCCTGGCGGTCGCGCAGTTCCGTATCCTGGCACATGCGCCGGAAGCTGCCGAGCAGGTCCTCCGGAGAGCGCACCCAGATGCCTGCGCCAGCCCGTTCGATGTACGCGGCGTTGACCTGCTCCTGGCCAGGGATGGGTCGATAGACAAGCATCGGCCGCTGACACGCGAGCGCCTCCGTGACGGTAAGGCCGCCAGCCTTACCGAAGACGAAGTCGCAGGCAGCGTAGAGGTACTCCATCTCCTGTACAAAGCCGAATGATACCAATCGGGTCTTGCCCTGCGCGGATATCTGGCCTAGGGCCTGACGCAGTTGCGGATCTCGCCCGGCCACCGCGACGATCTGGCAGTCGAGGTCTTCCGCTATCACTTCCTCCACGATGCGCGGAAAACCGCCGATCATGCCGTAGGCGCCAGCCATGGCGAGGACCGTAGGCTTGTCTTCGAGTCCGAGGTGCCTGAGCGCCTGTGCGCGGGACGGCGGGTTCACGAAGCGCGGGTGGACAGGAATGCCCGTCGCAAGCACCCTTTCGGGAGGGACGCCGCGTCGCAAGAGCCCATCGCGCACGTCGTCGGAGCCGACGTAGTAGCGGTCGACGCGATCGTGCAGCCACTGCGAGTGCACGGTATAGTCGGTCACCACGACCAAGTTCGGAAGGTCCACCTTTTCACGCTGCTTGAGCGTCGAAACGACTCCAGCGGGGGTCGGAAACGTGTTCAGGACGACCCGTGGCCGCCGTTTCTCGAGGTGCTCGAGCAGGCGGTGACGGCCAAGGCTGTTGAGGAAGCGCTGCATCGCCGAGTCCGGCGAAATCTGCGACGTGCCCCGATAGAAGGCGCGCCAAGCAATCGGTGCATGGCGCACGCTGAGCACATATGTGCGGGCGATCAGGCGATTCAGGCGGCGGTCGACGAAGTCGAAGTAGTCCTCTTCCCAATGGGGGATCGGAGGTTCAAGCGCGTCGAGGGCGAGGGCTACCGCCTGGGCGGCGCGACGATGTCCTTCCCCGTACATGGCGGAGAGGAGCAACACGCCAGGAGCGGACCCATCGGTCGGGTGCGCGGCGTCCACCTCCAACTGGCTGGCCAGGGTCGCACAAGCGTCTCATTCAGCCGGTGCGCACTGGGCGCGGCACCTTATCCAGCTTGGCCAAGGATACTATAATAGCCCGCGCGCAGGAAACCAAGCCAACGCGACGGTGATGGCCATGATCCGGCGCGATCGCGCGCGGCATCGCCTTTTGCGGTCTGCCTCACACCTCTTGACCGACACCGCGTCCCGAGCTTCGCATGGTCCCTTGCGATGCCGGTTACGGCCAGCATCCCAAAGCACGCGCGGGCGAACACTATCCCGCATGCGAGGGAGGGTTGCGCGTGGCATTCCATGAACACGGGTGGCGCAAGAGGAGCCTGGCCGGGACATGAGCGAATGGCAGCGGTTGGCACTCCTGCCGGCGCTGGGACTCTTGGCGTTGCCCGTACTTCTCTCCACACCGCCCGCGACTGCGCAGGAGACGGCCTGGCGGCAACTTCGCCTCTCTCCGGCCGGCCCGGTGCGCTCTCCGACACCAGGCGTGGTCGTCGCGACCGAACAGCGCGTCCGCCTCAAGCCGGGAGAAACGGTGCACTCCGATCCAAATCTCTTCCGTGACCAGAGGCGCATCCTCAAAGCTGGACACGCGGGCCTCCTCGTGCGCCTCGCCCCTGCGCGCATCGGCATAGACGGCCTGATGCGCCGCCTGCCCGCGGCAAGCAAGCTCAAGCTCAAACCGCAGCCGAGCAAGGTCGGAGTCGGCACTATCCCAGTACACTACCTGGCGCGCGGCGGCGTCACCTACCGCTACATAAGGCGCCTGCGTCTCGTCGCGACCGCGTACAACGCAAGTTACGCGCAGAACGGTCCCTGGGGACCAACGGCAGCGCTCAACGGCATGCGCCTGGTCCGGGGCATGGTTGCGGTCGACCCGAGCGTCATCCCGCTCGGCACGCGGCTTTACGTCGAAGGATATGGGCCGGCACTCGCAGCCGACACCGGATCGGCCATCGTCGGAGACCGCATCGACCTCTACTTCAACCTCACCGCGCAGGAGACGTCCAAGTTCGGCTTTAAGAAGCTCAACGTCTACGTTCTCGGACCTCCCAGCGCCTGATGCGTGACGCGCACAGCGGCTGCCGCTATGCTTGAGGAAAAGGCACCATTCATGGAGGTCCTCCCTCTTGCGGGTCAAGCTATTGTACTTCGCCTATGCGCGGTCCGTGCGCGGCCAGGCGGAAGAGGTCATAGAGGTTGCGCCAGGCACCCTCGTGCGCGACCTGCGCGCACGCCTGGAGACTGCCCTGGGCCCTGCCGTTCCCCAGTTTCAGCTCGCGCGCAACGCCGCGTACGCCAACCCGGATGACGAACTGCAGGCTGGCGATGAAGTCGCGGTCATCCCGCCGGTTTCCGGCGGTTCGCGGCTAGTGGGACCGGAGCCTGTGGACCTTGGGCGCCTCGTCGCAACGGTCTCGGCCCCGGACAAGGGTGCCATCTCCGTCTTTCTCGGCACAGTGCGCAACGAGTTCGACGGCAGACCCACCGCTGCCGTGCAGTATGAAGCCTACGACGACATGGCCGAGCGTGAGCTCGCGGCAATCGCCGAGGCAGCCGAGCAGCACTACGGTTGCCGGATCGCCGTATACCACCGCACCGGCACGCTTGGGCTCGAGGAGGTCTCCGTCGGCATCGCGGCCGCTGCTGCGCATCGGCAGGAGGCGTTTGCGGCGTGTCGCGAAGTCATCGAGGAAATCAAGCGACGCGTCCCGGTGTGGAAGCGCGAGATCGCGCCTGACGGGGCCGTTGCCTGGCATGGCGAAGCAGGACCTTCGTCGGAACAAGGCGGCTGACATATCACCCTGCGCCACCCCACCACGAAATTCTGCTTCCGTCTTGCGCACGTAGGTCGCTTGGACTGGCCGCCCAAGCGCAAAAGGGGTATGGTGCGGTCAGGAGTGAGTAGTTTGGCCGATCAAGACCTGCGGGCCAATGCACTGCAAGTTTTGGATACGCTCGAGAGACCTCTCAGGGATTTGCGCATCTCGCTTACAGATCACTGTAATTTCCGCTGCGTCTATTGCATGCCGAAAGCTGTATTCGGCACGCGCTACCGCTTTGTCGGCCACGACGGTCTGCTCACGTTCGACGAGATTGAGCAACTCGTACGCCTCTTTGTACAACTCGGCGTAGGCAAGGTCCGCCTGACCGGCGGAGAACCCCTCCTGCGCCCGCACATCGAGGATCTGATCGCGCGGCTCGTGGCAGTGCCCGGCATCGACGACATCGCCCTGACGACCAACGGATCGCTTCTCACGCCCGCCAAGGCGGCAGCACTCCGCAACGCCGGCCTCAGGCGCATCACGATTAGCCTCGACTCCCTCTGCGACACGACGTACCAGGCGATGAACGACGTGGGCTTCCCTGTCGCGAAGGTGCTGGCCGCGATCGACACTGCCAAGGCGGAAGGGTTGCCAGTGAAGATCAACATGGTCGTCAGACGCGGCCTGAATGACCAAGACATCATGCCGATGGCCGAGCACTTCCGCAATTCGGGTCATGTGCTTCGCTTCATCGAGTACATGGACGTCGGCAACATGAACGGATGGCAACCGGACGATGTGGTACCTTCCCGGGAGATCATCGACCGCATCGGGGGGCGCTGGCCGCTAAAGGCGCTGGAACCGAGCCGCTACGGCGAAGTGGCGTCACGTTATGCCTATGAGGATGGAGCCGGCGAGGTCGGCTTCATCTCGTCGGTGTCGCAGCCATTCTGCCGCACCTGCACACGCGCGCGCCTCTCGCCGGAGGGCATGCTCTACACCTGCCTCTTCGGCACGGTCGGCAAGGACCTGCGCTCGCTCCTCCGCGGCGCCGCGGGTGACGATGCAATCCTCGCCCTGCTCCAGAAGGTCTGGGGATCGCGTGAAGACCGCTACTCGGAGCTGAGAAGCCTTTTGCGCGCGCGTGGCACCGGCGCCAAGGTGGAAATGTTCCACATAGGCGGCTAGACGTCGCGCCACGGCATCCGGCACATCAATTCCTCTGCGCCGAGGCTCATGGCCTCGGCGCCCAACATATCCAAGCCGACATCCGGCACCGAGGCCGGCGGAGCGTCGTCCGCATGGCGGCGCAACCAGCATTTGGCGCCTCGCTGGGACTTGAAGCCCTCGACGAGGACAAATCCGCACCCTGCCGCCTTCGCCGCCGAGATCAACACCTCGAGGTCTGCCGGACAGCCAAGCTGGATGCTGCCGTCACTGCCGGCGAGCCAGCGGTGGGTGGCCCCCGCTTGACGGAGAAGGTCCGTGCCGCTGCCATCTCTCTCGATCGGTCCGTCATGATGCTTGATGTAGCCTACCACGTGACCCTGCCGCGTGGCCACGTCGGCCAGCATGCGGCACACGATGGTCTTGCCTGAGTCGGAGAAGCCCGCAACCTGTAGTACGATCACTTGCTTGTGCCTCCAAGCGCCTGCGTGAGCAGCGACCGATACGCCTCAGGGTCGTTCACGCCCGCAAAATGCAAGGGGGAGACTCCGATTGTCTCGAGGCCCGACTCATCCAGGCACACCGTGTCTTGAGCATCCAGAAAGCCATGAATCGCTCGTCCGCCCTGGGACAGGTACGTGCGCAGGGCCGGCAGGATATCGGCCGGCCAATACGCCGCAAGCGGCTGGAACCGCTCCGCTACCCGCGGCAGCACGAGCTTGCGCCGCGCAGCGCCTGCAGCGACGAGGCGCCTGATCTCGTCGGCGGTGAGGAGCGGCATGTCCACGGCCAGAACGAAACAGTCGCCGCTCGTGAGGGCCGCGGCGATGCCTCCAAGCGGCCCGACGCCGGCAGGTTCGTCGACGAGCGACGGACACCCGATCTCCGCCGCCCACTCGTTCGGCCCCGCGCAAAGCGGATCAAGACCGGCGAGCCTGAGCCGCGTGGCAGCGTGGGACAGAAGAGTGGAGTCTCCCCACGGCAGCATGGCCTTCGGCGAACCCATGCGCCGGCTGTGCCCCCCGCAGAGCACGACACCATGCAGCATCGGAATCATTCCTTAGAGAGCGATACGTTCAGGGTGCGTATAGACATTCAGCCGTCCCTGTCGCGCAAAGCCGATCACCGTGATGCCGATGTCCTCGGCCAGCGCAAGCGCGAGCTCAGTTGGCGCGGACTTGGACAGGACGAGCGGAAGCCCCAGCTTGGCGGCCTTGAGCAGGATCTCGGACGAGATCCTGCCGGAGAGCACCGCCATAAGATCCCCGGTTGCGATCTTCTCGCGCAGGCAGTGGCCGTAGAGCTTGTCGAGGGCGTTATGCCGACCGATGTCCGCTCGTACGGCGAGCACCTCGCCCGATGTGCTCGCCAGCGCCACATTGTGCACGCCACCGGTCCGGCGGAAGATGTCCGAGCGCTGCTGCAGGCGCAGCAGCAGCTCAAGGGCGGTCTGCGCCGCCACGGTCTGCCCACCCTCGACCGGTCTGAGCGCCGCGGCATCGCTCTCATAATAGATGCTCGCGCGGCCCTTGCCGCAGCACGACGTAACATATCTGCGCTGGAACATCCGGGCGCCTGCGTCTTCCACCGAGGCGTCGGCCTCGACGTGCGCAATCTGGTCCTCCGCGTCGAAGGCGACCGAACGGATCGCCTCAGCGCCGGGCACCACCTGTTCGGCGACCAGGAAGCCGTAGACGAGATCTTCGAGATCGCTCGGCGTCGTCACTAGCGTAGCTATCTCGACGTCGTTGACGACGATTGTCAGCGGCAGTTCAGTCACGACTTCGTCGATGATCCAGTCTGCCTGGTCGTCTTCAACCCGCAGAACGGGCCGGCGTGTCGTCGCGGGCCCCATCATCGCCACGCGCTCAGTCAAGCCGCACCACTCCCCGCTCCAGCATAGCGCAGATGGCAGGGCGCCGCGCACACGGACTTGTGCGCGGCGCCCCAACGTGCTGGATCCTACACCCACCAGTGATAGCCGAGCGTAGTGTTCAGCGTGACGCCGAACGTGAGGTACATCAGCCAGATGGCAAGGACGAACTGGACCAAGCCGACCACCTTGACGCCTGCGGCAAACTTGCCGAAGCGGGTCGGGATCTCGAAGAGGTAGAGAAGCGCAAGTCCGATGAACAGGATCATGACCGGGGTGTCTCCGGCTCCCGAGAACACGATTGCGCCCAGGACCGAGACGAAGAGGAAGGGGATCGCCATCCAGGCGTCGGGCTGGTCGCTGGCACCGATGAAGCGCCGGTGCGCCATGGCGAACCAGTGGATACCGTAGGAGGTAAACGCGAGAGCCGCCATGTAAAGCGGTGCCGCGTAGCCGAATACGTTGAACCACGTCAGACCTACCATCAGGTAGACGCCGGTGATGAACTGCATGAATCCCGGCATCCAGAAGCCCCACATGCCCATCGTTCGGTTGACTTCGGGGCTGGCCTTGGGAAATCCGAACAGAGCCTGGCCGCCCCAAATGAAGTACCCTGTGCCAAGTCCGAAGAATCCGATGGCCACTGGC
>JAJYNV010000333.1 GCA_021786135.1 Bacillota bacterium | reverse complement strand
ATAAAGGAGATTCGGGCTTCTAATAGAATTCTCACGACAACTCGCGATAGCGCCCCGAAGGCTCTTCGGGGCAATCGTGCACGAGGGAGGGGCGTCTTGAACGGGCCACAGGACCGGGCCGATGGCGCCGCCGCAGCCTGAGCGCGATACGGAATTTGAGAGAAACGCCCGGTCTGCGAGACGCAATCCCAAACCACCCCTTCGGGGGAAGGAGGACACCGAATGGCAACTGCGCCAGTAGCGCAACAGGGTCACCTTCGCAAGGAACTGACCTACCTAGACCTCACCATGGCCTCCCTCGGTGGCATCATCGGTTCCGGCTGGTTGTACGGATCCCTCAGGGCCGGTGCCCTTGCGGGCCCGGGCGCCATCTTCTCTTGGATCATAGGCGGAATCGCGGTGCTCCTCATCGGCCTCACGTACGCCGAGCTCGGAGGCGCTCTGCCGCAGGCGGGCGCCATGGTGCGCTACCCGCAGTACTCGCACGGCACGTTCGTCAGCTTCATCATGGGCTGGGCGGCACTGATCGCCTATGCCTCCGTTCCGCCGATCGAGGCGGAGTCCGTCGTTCAGTTCGCGAACTACTACGTTCCAGGTCTGTACGTCGGTTCAACCCTTTCTACGGTAGGCCTTATCGTCGCGTTCGTCCTCATGGTCCTGTTCCTGATGCTCAACTACTGGAGCGTCAAGGTGTTCGCCAAGACGAACACGATCTGGACGCTGATCAAGTTCGTCATCCCGGCCTTCACAGTCATCCTGCTGCTCGTGACCAACTTCCACAGCAACAACTTCAGTTCTTACGGCGGATTCGCCCCCTACGGCACATCCGGCATCATGGCGGCGGTACCGCTCGGAGGCATCGTCTTCGCCTATCTTGGCTTCCGGCAGGCACTCGACCTCGGCGGTGAGGCAAAGAACCCGCAGCGCGACATTCCGCGCTCGATCCTGACCGCCATCCTCATCGGCATCGTGCTCTACGTCGGTCTGCAGCTCTCCTGGGTCGTAGCGATGCCCGCCTCCGCGCTGGCGAAGGGCTGGGCCGGCATCAACTTCAGCTCGCCGTTCGCCAACTTGGTCGGCACGATCGGCTTCGGCTGGTGGGCCGCGATCCTGTTCGCTGACGCGCTCTGGTCCCCGTCGGGCACAGGCAACGTCTACACCGCCTCCACCTCGCGCGTCATGCTCGCGCTCTCCCGCAACGGCTACTTCCCCAAGGCCTTCCTGAAGATCAACCCGAAGAGCGGCGTGCCGGTCGTTGCGCTGCTCGCGACCGTCATCCTGGGCCTCGTCTTCCTGCTGCCGTTCCCCTCGTGGGCGGCTCTGGTGGGCGTCGTCTCCTCCGCCACCGTCTTCACCTACATCGCCGGTCCGGTGTCGATCGCGGTCTTCCGCAAGACGATGCCGAACCTCACCCGCCCGTTCCACCTCAAGGGCATGACCGTCCTCGCACCGCTCGCGTTCATCATTGCCTCGCTGATCATCTACTGGTCGGGCTGGGCGACGGACTCGGTGGTGCTGATGGCGATTCTCTTCGGCGTCGTCCTCTACGCCTACGGCGTCTCGAGCTTCGCCGAGGACACGAAGAAGTTCCAGGGCCAGCACCTCAAGGCTGGCGTCTGGCTGATCGTCTACATCATCGTGATGCTGCTCATGACCCTCTGGGGTTCGAAGAACTTCGGCGCCCCCGACCCGGTCATCCCGTACCCCTGGGATGTCATCGTCGTAGCGGTCCTGAGCATCATCTTCTACTACTGGGCCGTTGCCTCCGGCTGGAAGACGCCAGAGGCCGAGGAAGCCGACAAGGGCATCCACGTCGGCGAGGAGTAGAGCCTGACGGGCCACGGCCCGGCACGCCCCCCTGGGAGATAGAAGGGAGCCTCGGACGCCAAGGCGGCGGCCGGGGCTCCTTCGTTGGCTGTGGCACATGACTAGGTCGCGAGCGCCATCAGGCGCATGAGATGAGAAGGATCCTGGGGTTCGATCGCGGCCGCCCAGATGTCGCCCGCGGCCCGCAGGCGCAGAGGAACCGTGCGCAGGGTGAATTCCGCCGGGCGTATGTGGCCGAGCTCCTCCGGCCGTATCGGGCAGCTGACCGGTGCGCCCTGTATGGCACGCAGGCTGTAGGGAGCCACGAGGGTGTGCCCTCGCGCGCTTTGCCCGAAGTCGAAGTAGACGCCCTGGCGCCGGGATTTGGTCCGCTCCAGGGACACGAGGTCCGGGCGAACGCGACGAAGTTCGACGCCGAGACCCTTGAGGGCGAGAAACAGTTCGTGCGGTGTGGGCCCGGGCCGGATCGGCAGGAAGAGATGCAGTCCCCGTTTGCCTGACGTCTTGAGGAGCGCCTTGAGCCCGATCGCGTCGAGAGCCGACAGCGTCAGGCGGGCGAGCGCCACGGCTTCGGGAAAGCCGCACGGCGGCATGGGGTCGAGATCGACCCAGGCGAGGTCCGGATGCTCTGCGTCCGGATAGCGCAAGGGCGAGATGTGGAACTCGAGTCCGCCGAGGCCCACGGCGTAAGCGATCGTGCGCTCATCCTGCAACATGATGTAGCGCGTGCCCTCGATCGGCCAGGTCTCGAGCCAGGGGGGTGCGCCGCTCGGCGGATTCTTCTGGAAGAACCCCTTCTCGCTGATGCCGTCGGGATAGCGGATCTGGGTCAAGGGCCGGTTGCGCGTGAAGCGCAGGAGCGGCTCTGAGACGGCGAGATAGTAGGCGATCACATCCTGGCGCGTGATCGCGTCCTCAGGGTAGCAGAGCTTGTCCGGATGCTTCAGGGTAGAGCCCAAGTTGTCCATGCCTCTAGCCTGCTGCGTCGGGCCCTCTTCGACGCATGCTGTCGCGAGGACCGACAAGGCTAGAGACATGGAAGAGCCGCTGCGGCCGATGGAACCCGTGACCTGGCAAGAAGCTTTCGACGACCCCGGGTGGCAGTTCGAGATCAAGTGGGACGGCCTGCGCTGCCTCGCCTATGCGGAGGACGGCGAGGTGCGTCTCTACGGGCGCCGGGGCAGCAACTGGACAAGTCGCTTTCCTGAGCTCTCGGCGGCGCTTCACGGCTCAGGCCAGGTGCTCGATGGCGAACTGGTGGTGCTGCGGGACGGGCGGCCAAGCTTCCCCGCGATGATGCGCCGGCTGCACCGAAGCGAGGGAGCGGTCCACTACATGGTCTTCGACTGCCTTTCGTCCGGGGGCAGAGACCTTCGCCGCGAGCCGCTCCTCCTGCGTCAGGAGAAGCTTCTTGCACTGCCGGAGAGCCGCATGGTGCACCGCGTGGAAGCGGTGGTCGGAGCGGGGCGGGCGCTCTACGACGTGGCGCGTCGAAGCGGCCTGGAAGGCGTCGTCGCGAAGCGGCTGAACGCGCCCTATGAGAGCGGCAAGAGCGAACTCTGGCGCAAGATCAAGTGCTGGCGGCCGCTGCGCTGCGTCGTGCTCGGGCTCGATGAGGCGAAGGGCGAGGTCCGCAGCGTGCGGCTCGGCGTGGAGCAGGACGGCGACATCGTGCCAGTCGGCGCCGTTGGCGGCATCGCCTCGGCGGCGCAGATCGAACTGCGGCAGGCCGTCGGCCGCGGCCCGGTCTACGTCGACGTCGTTTTTCTCGACTGGACGCCGGCCGGAAGCCTCCGCCACCCGCGATGGGTCGGGATCGCGGCGGCACAGGACCGGCCGGAACGCAGCTAGGCGTGGGCGCCTTCGAGTTCGAGCGACGCCCTGAGGCGCGCGAGAAGTTCGCCCATGTCCTCCCCGACCGGGCGCTCGGCGGCCGCCGGCGCCTGGGCCGCCTTGCGTCCGAGCAGGTCCTCGAGGCGCGCCCGGTAGGCGTCGGGGTGATCGTGCGGCACGAAGGGACCAGCCAGGGTGTCGATGAGCGCCTGGGCGAGCCGTAGCTCGGGTTCGCTCGGCGAGACGCTCTCGCCGAGGTCGAGATCCGCGACGCTGCGCACCTCGTCGGGCGCGTGCATCGTCTCGAGCGCCATCGCCTGGCCCTGGTACGGCCGCAGGGTCGCGAGCCGCACGCGACGACGCATGACGAAGCGGCAGAGAGCCACCCGCTCCGCGCCGTCGAGCGCCTGCCTCAGCAACTGGTAGGCGCGGTGGCCTCCCGCCTGGGGCTCAAGGTAGTAGGGTTTCATGAAGTAGACCGCGTCAAGCTCCTCGGCCCGCGGAAACTGGAGAATCTCGATGCGCCGGTCTTCGGCGTCCCTGCCCGAGACCTCCTCGAGCTCTTCCTTCTCGACGAGGACATACTGGCCCGGCGCGTATTCGTGGCCCAATGCGAGTTCGCTCTCCGGCACCTCCTCGCCGCAGGCGCTGCAGACCTTCTTGTAGCGCACGGGTTGAAGGCAGGGGCGGTGCAGATAGTGCATGCGGGGATCCTTGTCCTCGCTGGCGCTATAGAGCTTGACGGGAATCGAGACGAGGCCGAAGGCCAAGGTACCTTGCCAGATGCTACGCACGGCGGTCCCTCCCTGACCTAGGTTGCAAGCTGCCGGGTGGCGCGATACGGTGCCGGCCATGAACCGCCTCGTCACGATGCGGACGCCTGCGCCCGGTAAGGTTTTGCGATGCTTGATGCGAAAGAGTCGGGCCCGAGCGGCCCGACCAGGAGAGGCGACGAGACGAGTGGCCCATCCCGTTGGCCCTTCACTGGCCGCGCGGCCGCGGGCATGCTGAGGCCGCATCGCGGGCAGCACATGAAGATTCCGCGATCGGGGGTCCCAACAGTGGAGGCAAGGGCGCTGAAGGCGTCTTTCCGACCTGAGCCGAGGCGGGAGCTCGCCCTGATGGGCGGAGCGGTCGGGCTTTTGCATGTCGTCGGCTGGGGTCTCTTCGCCCTGGCTGCCGTGCGGTCGCCGGACGGGGCCGTATCGTTCGGTGTGGCTGTGACGGCCTATACGCTCGGCATGCGCCACGCGTTCGACGCCGATCACATAGCGGCGATCGACAACACGACGCGCAAGTTGCGCGAGGACGGTGAGACGCCGTTCAGTGTGGGCCTCTGGTTTTCCCTTGGCCACTCGACGATCGTCTTCGCGCTCGCCTGTGCGCTGGCCGCCATGGCCGGACGTATCTACGGCAGCATCGCCGGTCCGACGGCCTTCCTGCACAGCGTTGGCGGCATCATGGGAACGCTCGTATCGGCGCTCTTTCTCTACGCCATCGCGAGCCTCAACCTCAAAAGTCTGATCGACACCTTGCGCGCGGCCGGAGGAGGCAAGCAGCCGCCAGTGTTCGGCGGACCGCTCTTCAGAATCTTCGGCCGACTACTCTTGCGCATCAGACGTCCCAGCGGCATGTACCCTGTCGGACTGCTGTTCGGCCTCGGCTTCGACACGGCCACCGAGGTCGCACTGCTCGCAACGACGGCGGGGGCTGCCATGGGCCCGCTGCCGTGGTACGGCGTGCTAGCCCTGCCTTGCCTCTTCGCGGCGGGAATGAGCCTCTGCGACTCGGTCGATGGCATCTCCATGCAGTACGCCTACGACTGGTCCCTCCTGCAGCCGCGGCGGCGGCTGCTCTGGAACACGTGCGTGACGGGTCTCTCGGTGGCAGTCGCCTTCGTCGTGGGAACCATCGAGCTGCTCACGCTCATGGGCGGGGCGGCAGAGGGGGGCACCTTCGGCTTCCTGCACCACCTCAACCTTGGCTATGTGGGCATGGGAATCGCTCTCGTGCTGCTCCTGGGCTGGCTATTTGTGCTGGTTTTGTGGCGCGAGAGGAAGCCGGAAGGACCTCGCGCAGGCCCGCGTCGTCCGGGACGCAGGTGCACGACGGAATAAAGAAGACTGACATTACTCCTGTCAGGTAAAGAGCGGACGCGGCAGGCGCACCGGGAGGGCTGAGGGCATGTCCCCGGCAACGCGGTGCTGGGAGCGCGACGAAGCCTATTGGGAGGGGCGGAGTGATAGGTGTGGCCTATGGGAGATACGCGGTCTGCTAACTCCGCCGTGGGCCTATGACGTGCGGCACCGCCGGGTGTCGCGACTGTGCGGCAAGGGGTTGCGCAGCGTCCGCACCGAGCGTTATCTGACGAGTGGGGAGGAGCGCTACTCGAGAGCGTTCCTGCGCCCGGCATTGTTCAGGAGTTCACATTCTCACAGCGAGAGGGATGCCGCATGCGAGTGATCAAGGTCGAGGAGACCCAGATAGCCTCCTGGACCCGCACGCTCCTTGCCCAGCAGCGCGTCGTGGCCGTACAGGAGCGCGATGAGCGCTTCGTCTTCGACGATCTGCGCCAGGCAGAGGATCTGCGCCTGGACCACGATGTGACGCTCCAGCCTCCGCTCCGTTACTTCCTGCCCGAGAAGGAGGAGCTCGTCTCGTTCGACCGCCCGGGCCGCTACGCGACATCTGAACCGGAAGACCGACCCTTCGTGCTGCTCGGTGTCCACCCGTACGATGTCGCGGCCATCAACCAGATGGACGCGGTCTTTGCGACGGGCGTGCCCGACCCGCACTACAGCCGGCGGCGGGCGCTCGCGACGCTGGTGGCCTGTGACGTCGAAACGCCGTCGAGCAACGTCTTCGCCGGCGCGATGGGCACGGCCGTCGTGCGAGACGGCTACGACCTTCTCTTCACTCGCATCGGTCGCGAGTACCTCGTCGAGAGCCGTACGGGAAAGGGCGACGGACTTCTCGCCCTCTTCGGCGACGACGTCGAGGACGCGGAGCCTCAGGACCTTCGGCGGCGCGAAGCCGTCTGGCGGCGCAACCGCCAGGGCCTGCGCCAGCATCAGCTCGACTGCCCGCCGGAGAACCTGCCGCAGCTTCTGGCCCTGAGCTACAACGACGAGCTTTGGCAGGAGCGCTCGGAATACTGCCTCTCGTGCGGCGCCTGCAACCTCGTCTGCCCGACCTGCTACTGCTTCGACGTCCAGGACGTCGTGGACTGGGATCTGAGGTCCGGCAAGCGCCTGCGCCTCTGCGACTCCTGCATGCTGCAGGACTTCGCCAAGGTGGCGGGCGGCCACCAGTTCCGCCTGCGCCGCGACCGCTACCGCCACCGCTTCTACCGCAAGGGGCTCTACATGCCCGAGCGGTTCGGTTTCGTCGCCTGCGTCGGTTGCGGCCGCTGCATCGACAGCTGCATCGCGGGTGTCGCTAGTCCCGTCGACGTCTACAACGCCCTCCTGGAGCGTCACCCGGAGGCGCTGGCGGAGCCGCTCGAGGGCGTGGGGACGAAGAGTCTCGGCCAGGCGCTCGAGGCGCTCCTCGGTCGCGAAGATCGCGAAGAGGCGAGTCCGGTGGCCCACGCGCCCGCCGTCAGCCTGAAGCGGGCCGAGGCGGAGGAACCGGAGTTTGCGCCAGTTCTGACGGCGCCCGCGGCGCTGCCGCTGGAGCAGCTTGTGGCGAAAGACCCCTACGTGCCGGAACAGGCGACCATCGTCGCCATGCAGCCCCTCACGGCGAACGAGACCTTCTACCGCCTGCGCCTTGACTCCGGCGCCAAACTGGGCCACCAGAGCGGACAGTTCGTGCAGATCTCGCTCATGGGCATCGGTGAGGCGCCGATCTCGGTCAGTTCGGGTCCGAGCGAGGAACCGACGTTCGAGATGGTGGTGCGCCGCGTCGGCAACGTGACCGAGGCGCTCGAG
>JAJYNV010000147.1 GCA_021786135.1 Bacillota bacterium | reverse complement strand
AGGCCTGGCCGAGCGTACGACTTGTGGTTATGAACATATCGTCAAAAAGTTCGACAACACAGGCGAGGACACGGACGACCTGATCTCAATCGGCACCGTGGGACTGATCAAGGGCATCGACACGTTCAATCCGGAGCGCGGGACAAGGCTTGCCACGTACGCCGCACGCTGCATCGAAAACGAAATCCTCATGCACCTGCGGGTGATCAAGCGGCGCAGGAGCGAGGTGTCCATCTACGACCCCATCGGCTACGACCGCGAAGGCAACGAGATCACGTTGATGGATGTCCTGGGCAGCGAGCCGAATGTCATCCCGGACCAGGTGGTGGCGAGGGAAGAGGTGGAGCTTCTGCACAAGGAGCTCCGCGTGCTGCCGCCCAAGGAGCGCAAGGTGCTGGAACTGAGGTTTGGCCTTCGGCAGGCACCGCGCAAGACCCAGCGAGAGATCGCCAGGATGCTTGGGATCTCCAGGAGCTACGTCTCGCGCATCGAGAAGAGGGCTGTCACGAGGCTAGCGAGGGAGGAGCTGCGGTAGGGGATACCCCGAGGCCGCCGCGTCATGGGCGTGGCGCCCCGCCTGTACCGGTGTGCGCCGGACGGTGGGACCGCTTCCCGGTCAGCTTCCCGTGTCTATGACCTTCTGACCGTGCTGGCTGTGATATGTGTTCGGCACCAAGGCTGCCGCAGGTAACGCTTAGGGGCCAGATCGCCTGCTCTGCGATATGGCTTCTGAGTTCTCTGGGGGGGCGACCCCAATGAACGCTCGCGCTGTCTCCGGCATCTTTGGACAGGAGCCGCGGCTGAGACAAGGAGAACGTCGGCGGAAGGGCCGCCGCTTCAAGAACGCATCACTTGGCTCGGGGCACGTGAGCCTCGCTGGGCAATACGCTGTGGAGCATGAAGGCGATACTTCCCTCTCGTGCACGGACTTGGTGGGCCGAAAGGACAGGCCTGAATGGATGGAGCGACTACGTCCATATGGACCGACGTGTGGTCGGGCCGAAGGAGTGGGCGAGTTGTGTAGGAAAATGGAATGGAGCCGGTGCCGGTCAGTGCCTTTTCCATGTGGTGTGGCCAGCGGCGAATATGGGGCATGCATCCAGAAGGAGAGTAGCGATGAAGAGAGCAGTGTGCCCGTCTCCGTGATGGCGGCCTTCCCTCTGCTGAACGCACTGCCAGGTGACGTACCGCAGCCATCGCGCTTCTTCTGGCAAGTGTGGTCTCAGGCTGCACCGGCTGGAGCTATACTCTCACGCACCTCCTCTCCAGTCGGGCGAGTGGTGAGAGCTTTGTTGGTAATGTCGAGGCATAGCAGGGATGGATTGCGTGGGCAGGTGCTTCCGTGCATGCGTGTTGCTCAGGAGTTCTTGAGCGACAGCCCAGGAGATCAGCCACGGAAGGGCCCCGTGGGAGAGGCGGGCGGCATTCCTCGCGAGGCCGATAGCCTATTTCAAGGAAGGTGTTGCTTGATTGCGTGACGGCGCCTCCTTCAGTGGCAGCGGCGATCTGCCGCTGCTACAGACCAAGCTCACCGTGCCCCGGCAACTTTTGAGCCTTGTAGCCCGGCCTCGGATCTACAACCGCCTTGACCAAGGGCTGCAGGTCCCGCTGAGCCTTCTCAGAGCTCCTGCAGGCTTTGGCAAGACCACCGCGGTGGCGGAGTGGATCCATGCGCGTGGGGTTCCGGCCGCTTGGCTGTCCCTAGACGCCAGAGACAATGACCCCGCACGCTTTTGGGGATACGCAGTGACCGCCTTTGCGGAGTTGGCGTCACGCTCGGGCGGCGGTCTGTTCCATTCGACTGCCAGTCTGCCCTGGGAAGCCGGTCTGCCGTCGCTGATTGACGCCCTCGCGGACCTGGCCTTTGATCACGTGCTGGTTGTGGACGACTATCATCTCATTGAAGAGCCGCTGGTGCATGAAAGCCTTTCCTTCCTCCTGCGTTATGCGCCTCCTAATACACATCTCGTAATCGCTTCGCGTACCGAGCCGCCCCTGCCGCAACTGCCCAGACTGAGGGCCGAGGGGCGGATGGTGGAGTTGGCCGAACGTGACCTCAGGTTCTTCGTCGAGGAGCAGACGGTCTTCTGGCGGCAGCGCGGCGTCGAGCTCAGCGGCGCAGAAGCTGAGAGCCTGGATGCCCGCATCGGGGGCTGGGCCGCAGGCATGCAGATGGTGATGCTCTCCCTGCTCGGGGACGATAGGGCGGAGGCGATCGAGCGCCTGCACGGCAGCGACCGACGCCTGGCAGACTACTTTTTTGAGGAAGTATTCGATGGCCTGCGGGAGGAGGAGCAGGAGTTCCTGCTCCAGACATCAATCCTGGGGCGGTTCTGCGGTTCACTCTGCGATGCGGTGACCGGGAGAGGAGACGCCAGTGCCGTCCTTGCGGACCTGGCGAGGAAGAACGCGTTCCTGACCTGCCTGGACGACCCGGGGAACTGGTATGCGTATCATCATCTCTTTGCCGAATTCCTGCAGGACATCTTCGCGCAACGGCACCCAGGCATGGCTGCGGATATGCGACGCAGGGCCGCGCAGTGGTGCGAGGCGAACGGACACATGGCAGAGGCGGTCGAGTACTACCTGTTGGGCGGTCACCATCAGGAAGCGATCCGCCTGATCGAAGGATTGGCCGTGGAGATGCTCGGCCGCGGCGAGACAGCGACCCTGGTGCGCTGGCTGGGTGCCGTGCCGTCGCACGCGCTGGACGGCAGGCCCCGCCTCGCGGTAATGCTGGCCTGGGTAGCTGTGGCCGCCGGTCGGCTGGACGAGGTGGAGACGTGGCTCGCGCACGCCGAGACCAGTCTCCAAGACGCTGCGGTTTCCGGGTCGGACGCCGGGAGCCCTGATCTCGATATCGCCATGGCGAGGATGATCCTCGCGGTTCGCAGGCTGGATGTGCCTGGAGTTGTGCACTGGCTTGAAGAGGCTAGCCGGATGCAGCGTGGGGTTTCGATGCTGGCGAGCGGGTTGGGATTCGAGACGAAGGAGCCCAGCCTCCTGGGAAGTCCTTGGGGCTGGTATGGGCACCTGCGGCACGTTCAGGAGAGCCTTGAGCGTGGAGACTACCTCCGGCTCAAGGATCTCGGGGCCGCAGCGGCCCAGCGCGGCTACGCCGCAGCAATGCTCGCCGAGATGCTGTACGAATGGAATCGCCTGGACGAAGCGCAGCACAGCGTGCTGGCAGCGATGGAAGCGGCTGATCTGGTCGGCGAGCCGGACTCCCTGGTCGTGGCGCTCTTCACGCTGGCCAGGATCCAACGCGCGCGCGGCGACCTGCAGTCGGCGCTGGCCGTCGCGACGCAGGCCGAGAAGAAGGTCCGAGACCTCCATCGGCCGGGGTGGCTGCCTGCGCTGGCCGCTCTACGTGCCCGTATCAACTTGGCGCGTGGGAATCTGCAAGATGTGCAAGTGTGGCTGAACGGCTGCCGCCTAGACGTCTACGACCGGTTGAGCGCCTCCCGCGCCTATGAGCACCTGACCCTGGCGCGTGTGCTACTGGCCCAGGGCGGGGGAGAGGAGGCCGTCTTCTTCCTTGAGCGTCTCCTTGGCTTCGCCGAGCGGGAAGAGCGCCTTGCGGGCAGGATCGAGGCCGCCAATCTGCTGGCGCTGGCCCTGCACGCGGTCGGTCGTACGCAGTCGGGCCTGGAACTGCTCAGAAGAAGCCTCGCGCTGGGAAGGGAGAACGCATACCTTCGGATCTTTGTCGACGAGGGGGCGCCCCTGCAGGCTCTGCTAAGGCGCCTTGGCAGGCTCCCGGACGAGAATCGGCCCGACGGTGAGGCGGAGCAGGTCCGGATTCTCATGTCGCTGCTGCGGGTCAGTCCGATGAGGAGATACCCAGGGCCACCAGAGGTTGCGGCGTCGGCCGCTGTCGAACCGCTCACGGCCAGGGAGATGGCCGTGCTGCGACTGCTCGCCGCCGGTATGGACAACCGGGGGATCGCCGAGAAGATGGGAGTGGCCGTAGCGACGGTGAAGGCCCACCTGAACCATGTCTACGCGAAGCTGGGAGTGACGGGGCGTCAGGAGGCCCTTGCGCGCGCGGAGCGGCTAGGGCTCCTCAGGTAAGGCTGCGGACTTCAGCATGGGTAATTCGGACAGAAAGCCGGGCTCCCCGGCTTTCTGCTTCTATTTTCTTCGGTCGATTCGTGGTCCAGATCTACAACCTATCTACAACCAGGTTTGATGTCGAACGCTGTGATGTGCCCTAAAAATGATAGATGAGTCATTGCGGGCGTGGTCGCACGGCGGTGGCCAGGAAGCGTCCGGTGGGAAACCCGGGAGATCCGTGAAGCGAGTCGCACAGAAGCCGCTGAGATCTATTGCTGCGGCAAGACCCCTCCAATTGGCTACCGGTCTGCAGGGCATGTCTGCGCTCGGCACTGATCTAGCTCTTCAGACATTGTTGGACGTCATAGGCAAGGAGGAACAGTTGAGTTGACCAGTCAAATCACTAGGCGCTCGCTCGCCGTGGTTACGAGCCTCCTCCTGCCGCTCGCCACACTTGCTGGGGCCCTTGCCCTGCCTGCTACCTCGGCATCGGCCGCTACGGTATCGGGCGTCGAGACGCGGGCGCAGTTCGTCGTGGCCCTCGCCAAGGAGTTGCATCTGACGCCGGACACGACCGCAAAGCCGGTGTTCTCAGATGTCCCCGCGAACGATCCGGATTTCGGCTATATCATGGCGGCGAACGAGAAGGGTTGGATCAGCGGCTTCCCAGGCGGGACCTTCCAGCCGAACGGCGCACTGACCCGCGAGCAGATCGCCAAGATCGAGGTCGTCGCGCTTGGGCTGCAGGCGAAGGCGCAGACTCTGGCGAGCCACGCTCCGCATTACAAGGACACATCTTCCATCGGCCAATGGGATTGGGGTTACATCAATGAAGCGACGTCCATCGGCATCCTGAAGGGCTTTGCGAACGGGGAGTTCGGGCCTGATGGCACCTTCAGCATCGCTCAGGAGAGTCATGCGCTCTCGCAACTGGAAGCCTATGTGACCGCCCAAGCAAAGGCCGGTCGGTCGCCGGTCGTGACGTCGGTCACGCCCGGGAACGGCAGCACAGCTGGCGGCACCACGGTGACGATCACCGGCACCCGCTTCACCGGCGCGACCGCGGTGGATTTCGGCGGGATGGCTGCGACCTCGTTCCACGTGGTGTCCGACACTGCGATCATAGCGGTCGCACCGCCGGGCAGCGGTACGGTGCAAGTCACGGTCACGACCCCAGATGGCACGAGCGCGACGGGCAACTCGGCTGAGTTCGTCTACTATACGCCTGCACCACACACCCCCGTCACCCTGGTGCCGACCACGATCACGGCGACTCCGGGTTCGCCCGTGGCGTTCTCGTCCGGTTCCCAGACGTTGACCTTCACCGTGAAGAATCAGGACGGCGGTGCGATGTCCGGTGTCACGGTAAATTTCAGCGTCACAGGCACACTGGTGGCCAGTGATCTCAGCGCCACCTCCACAACCACCAACTCGAGCGGCCAGGCGACCGTGACCTACACCGACAGCACGGTAGGGGACAGCGGCGCCGTCACCGGCACGGTGTCGGGATACCCTGGCGTCACCACGGGAACAGCCATCCTGACGGTGGTGACTTCGGGCGTCACGATCACCGGCTCGGACACGGGGGCGACGACCAGCAGCAGCACCCCGGCCACAGCTGGCGGGACCAGCGCGACACCGGACACGACGGCGAGCGCGAGCGGCGGCACGGGGGCTGTCACCGTGCAGAGCTTCAGCGCGAATCCGGGACCGGTGACGGGCGCGTTCGCAAGTTCGGGCACCTACTTCGACGTGTCCCTCTCGACATCCAACACCTTCACGAGCACGACGATCGAGCAGTGCGGCGTCACGTCCAGCAGTGCCTTGTACTGGTATGACGGCACAGCGTGGACCGCGGTGTCTCCGACGACGTACAGCGGCGGCTGCCTGACGTTCACGGCGTCGAGCAGTTCCTCGCCGACGATCGCGCAGCTGACCGGCACGCCCTTCGCCGTGGCGACGAGGGTGCCAGCTCTCAGCGCGGCGCCGACGGCGGCGGCGAGCACGGCAGTCGGCGGCGACACGACGATCACGGCGACACCGGCCAGCGGCGACACGCTGACGGTGCAAGTGTCCACGACGAGCATCGCGACCCCGGCGGTGGGAAGCCTGACGCCGACCTCCGGCGTGACGGCGAACTACACGTCGGGCAGCGACCTCTCAGCTGCCCCCGGCGACTACGTGGGCGTGTACGAGGTCAACAGCAGCGGCGACGTCGTAGCGTTCAGCGAGATCCAGCTCACCAGCGGAGACGTCGCTCCGGCGCCAGCCAATCTGAGCGTGACGGTGGCGCCCAGTACGGACGCTGCGAACGCGACAACGATCACGGCGCCGACAGCCAGCGGGGACACACTAGCCTTGGTATTCATGGGGAGTGAACTCCCTGTTCCAGTGTCTGGGATGTTCATTGAGGCAGTTCCGCTGCCAGGGAAGCCAGACTATGTGGTTCTCCCTTACACTTCCGGGTCCGACATTGCGGAGGAATTCAGCCCTAACGACTACGTGGGCGTGTACGAACTGGACGGCAACGGCGACGTCGTTGGGTTCAACCAAGTTCAACTCAACCCCGGGGATTTTGCTTCAGCGGTGCCTGCACTGAACGTGACGGCGGCGGCGAGCACCGATGCCGTGGGTGACACGACGATCACGGCGACAGCGGCCAGCGGGGACACACTGACGGTGGAGGTTTCCGCGAGCAGCATCCCGGCCCCGGTAGCCGGCAGTGCGGCGCCGACGGGCACCGGTGTGACCACGGACTATACGTCAGGCAGAGACCTCGCAGCTGGGCCGGGCGACTACGTGGGCGTGTACGAGGTGAATAGCAGCGGCGTCGTCGTAGCGTTCGGCACGACCCAACTCACCAGCAGTGACATCTACCTCTGCCCGACCCTGAGCGCGACCCCGACGGCGACGGCAAGCACCGATGTCGTGGGTGACACGACGATCACGGCGACACCGGCCAGCGGAGACACGCTGACGGTGGAGGTGTCCTCGGGCAGCATTGCGACCCCTGCGCAGGGTAGCGCGGCACCGACGGGCACCGGCGTGACCACGGACTATACTTCTGCAAGTGGCCTCGCGGCCTCGTCAGGCGACTACGTGGGCGTGTACGAGGTCGACAGCAGCGGCGACGTCGCGGCATTCAGCGAGATCGGACCGCTGAGCCCCAGCGATATCGCTCAGGCCCCCGCGAATCTGAACGTGACGGCCGCGGCGAGCACGAATCAGGTGGGCGACACGACGATCACGGCGACAGCGGCCAGCGGGGACAAGCTGACGGTGGAGGTGTCCGCGAACAGCATCGCGACCCCGGTGGCGGGCAGTGCGGCGCCGACTGGAACGGGCGTGACCGCGACCTACACGTCGGGTGGCGACCTCGCGGCCTCGTCGGGAGACTACGTGGGCGTGTACGAGGTCAACAGCAGCGGCGATGTCGTGGCGTTCAGCGAGATTGGGCCGCTGACGCCGAGCGAGATCGGGTCGCTGGCTCCGTCCATGGCCACCCCCCTGTACGCAGAAGCAAGCATCACGTTCGCCGGTTACACGGTTATCTCTTATCCCAACGTGCCCAGCAGCGTCTCGTATC
>JAJYNV010000095.1 GCA_021786135.1 Bacillota bacterium | reverse complement strand
TGCCTGGGGTGGGCGAAGAAGATGGAGACACGCGAAAAAGGGTGTCGTATGCGGGGACGGAAGGTTGCCTCGGTGGCACGGTGATCGGACTGCTCAAGATCGCCGCTTTTTTGTCGTCATCGTCATCCTGATCTACCTGCCTGCCAAGATACCGGTCCTGGGCGTGTTCTGGCCCGTAGCGACCCTGATCATCCCAATAGGCGTACTTGTCTGGTGGAGCCGTTTCGCCAAGAGGAAGCGCTGATCACGTTCGGCAGCTGGCTGACGGTCAAACTTCTTGGCGTGGGGCATTCCGCGCCGGCATCACGGAAGCGCGAGTGCGTAGGGAGTGCGTTCTGGTGGACATGCGGAGACTTGCGATCTGCGGCGCGGTTCTCCTTCTGACGGCCGGCTGCGGAGTTTCACAACCGGCGCGCCAGGCCCACCCAGCGCAGAAGACGCAGCGCACGGCGTCAAAGACCGCAGGTCCCAAGCTGGCGACGAACACGGGTACGGCTAGCGCAAGCGTCTTGCCCAGGACCTGGACGATCGGGAAGTTCCGCGTCGAGGAGCTTCCTCTGCCAGCCGACTTCTTCAAGAAGGCCGGTGGGGAAGTCGTTGTGGGCACCTACCTGCTCACCTTCGGGGCGGAGGCCCCCTACCCGGTGACCTGGCGATCTCTGACATCCGGGAAGACCGGGACGGTCACCCAGGACGGCTGCCCCGGGACCACGTCCTTCGCCTACGTCGACCTCAACAGCAGCTACCCGCCCGGTGACGCGGCCCTCGTCTGCGAGGGAACGACGACGAGCACGCTTCGAGTCATCCACACCCCCGACATGACGGTGTCCACCTACCTCTTGCCGGGCCGCCCCAAGACGGCTTCGGAGTATCTTGTCGGCGCCTTCGCCTTCGGCTGGCCCACGGACCCGCAGATCCTTTGGTCTGTCGCGCAAAGCGAGGGCCCCGCACCGCTCATCGGGTCGGGGATCATGGACTTGAAGACCGGGAAGAACGCCCCCTGGCCCAAGGGTTTCAACACGGAACTCCGCGTCGCTCCAGACGGCACGCTCTATGGCCTGAACGGCAACACGCTTTCCAGATGGGGTGGTACGTCCTTCGAGGTGCTGGGCAGGATCCCCGGCCTTCGCGTGCAGGCCGTCGGGGACGACGGCGTGGTGTGGGTGGACCAGCCCTCTCCCTCGGATGTGTGGACGGACACCCTGATCCGCGAGACGGTCGGCTCCGACAAGACCCAGTCCTGGACCATCCACGGAGGGAACAGGCTCTTTGGACCGGGCTTCATCGCCTGGACGCCGGGTACGAGCCTGACAGGCCCTCCCCTGAGCATCCTCTTCGCCGAAGCCCACCGCACACTCACACTCTGGGACGTCTGGGGCCAACCGTATCTCAGCGGGTTCGGGGGAGCGAACTACGAGATCATCACCCACACGCGGGAGGGACCTGCCGTCATCGAGATCCTCCCCCCATCCTGACCCCATGGTGCGGCTGACGGCCGCGCGCGGACGGCCAGGTGCCTTGGCGCCCGCAGGGGCCGCCGTGCCTGCCATGTTCTTTACCGTACAGCGCAGTCGGATGGGTGCACCTAGGCAGGTGACCGGCATGGGCACGGGGCTTTAGGGGGGCGGAAGGGCCGGCCCGAGTCGCCGTCACGACCGGGACTCGATCGGAGGTGATCCTGTGCGTCCTGGCCGCATCGCCCCCGTGGTGTGCGCCGCCCTCATGCTCGCCGGCTGCGGCGGGATGGGGACGCCTGCGGCATCCCTGGGCCCCAAGAACCCTCACAAGGCGGCGCCCCGGGTGCGCACCACCGAGTACGCGTACGCTCCGTCCGGCCCGAGGCTGCCCCTCGCCGCCCTGCTGGATGGCCCTGTGCGCACGCTGCCCGGCCACTCCTCGGTGGCGGCGGGCTTCGCGCCGGGCTTCGGGTTTCTCTTGCCGCATCTCGTCAGCGAGATGGGCACGGACGGTGCGACGGAAGATGCCCTCTGGCTGATCAACCCGAATACGGGGGCGACGACGAACCTGGCCGCCAAGGTTGGCCTCGGCCCGGATTACGGTGGGCGCTACATCGGCGGCGGGCGCGTGCTCTGGACGCCGATGTTCGGCAGCAATGGACCGCTCGTCTACTACCTCGAAGATCTCGCCACGGGGACGGTCGCGCGCTACCAGGTCGCCACGCGCGACCTCGTCCAGCTCACCGGAGCCAAGATACAACGGGGATTCCTTTACGTTTCCCTGGACATCGGCACGACCTGCACCGAGACGACCCTGTCGGCGCGGGATCTCGCGACGGGGAACGTTTCCGGATTGGTGGAGGCAAAGACCTGCCAGGACGTCTCTACGGCCAAGGCGGCCCCTGAGCCGCAGCGAACGCGCGGCCCTCTGCCGCTGCGGCTCCAGCACGCCGCGATCGATGGCTGGGCTCTCTCGGGACACACGCTCTACCTCGTCCTCGTGGGAACGACGCCGGGACTCGGCAGCGCATCGACGCTTGTTTGCCTGGACCTGCGCACGGGGGCGGTGAAGAGCCTGCTGCGCTCGCCAGGCTACTTCGGCTCGCTCGCGGCGGACAGCCAGGTCATCGCCTTCACGGAGATCACGGGAACGATCCATCTCGTCTACGTGCTGCGCAAGGGCGGCCAGCGCCTCGTCGTGCTGGGCGATGGGAGCGGCGTCACCGTCTCGGGTCCGCTCGTCACATACCAGCCGGACCCGGCGCCGGGAGGGCTTGTCTACGACTCGGCGACGGGAGCCGTCTACCGTTTGCCGTCCCGGACAGCGTTCCCGTCCCTGTTCAACGGCTACCTCGTCTGGACCGGCGCGCATGGCTTCTCCTACGCCGCATCGCATCGTCTCTCCTGCAAGGAGCCGGCGCAGAAAGGGAGTGACCGTCACGCCGTAGAGCGTCGATCCTCGACTCCCGGGCAGGACGCCGGCTCGAGAGGGTGCGGCCTTGCTTGGCAAGACGCGTTCCAGACCGACACAGGCGTCCGGCTCACGTGACAGCGCTGGCTCTACCCGCGACGAGGCCGTTGGCCTGTCAGCCTCTGGTTCGGGACGGTATGCCCACACGTAATCCCCGTCTGACCGGTTGTCGCGCAAGTGCGCGCCTAGTAGCGACGGATTGCGCCGACCACGGAGGGGACGCCACGCTGGCCGAGAAACAGCGTGGCGGCTCCTGCGAACTGGGCCGCCGCGATGGCGGAGGCGATCCGCGCATCGGGCACCTGGGGTATGACGCGGGGATCGACGGACCCGTACATGGCGTACGCCTGGGCGAACAGCGCGACGAACTCACGGGCAAGGGCCAATCCGATGACACCGTGGCCGACGGTGCTCAGCAGCGACAGGTCCGGCGCCGGCTCATCCGGGGGTTCAGGTCCCTGGAGGAGGAGCCGGGCGATCAGAGGTGCGAGCAGCCATAGCAGAGATGCCAAGCCGATCTGGAAGAGCACGTGCGTCAGCATGGCCCCGAGCATGTAATGGGTCATGAGGGACACTACGGTGCCGTCCAGCATGGTCAGTACGAAGACGGCAACCAAACGCCGCCTGCACGAGAGGGCGGGTGTCCGCGCGGAGTTCCTGGATCGATGCATCCGAACGGCTGACCGCACGTCCAAGCGGGACAGCCGTGGTCCAGAGACCCGCGGCGGCGACGAGGGCGCCGAGCGCCTGTAGCTCAAACGCAGGCATCAGCGTCTCGGGGGCGGAGAAGAAGGTCGACAGATCGAAGACGAACCGGGCCAGTGCGTAGAGCGCGATCAGGCGCACAGCCATGGTGGCGAGATCCTTCGGCGACATGGCATGCCATCTCCCCGTACGTATTGACCCCGGTTTGTCCAGGAAGTGGAACACTCCTCCGGTCTAAAGCAGCGCGATGCCCAAAAGAGCGTGGCCTCGGCGGCGGACATGCACCGCCCGGAGCCAATTCGCACGCGATGTACAGGCACATTCATCATTCATGCACAAGTTTGCATAATCGGGGCGGCGGGATTGCGTGATGCGCGCGGCGCCACGAAACCCCACATTTGCACGAGCACATGCCGTCCCAAGTGAGCCTGCCTGGGGAAGTGTGTGCGCCTGGCACCGAGTCTTCAGGATCACGCGCGGCCCGAGGTAGCATGAGGGGCAGAGGGGTGCTGCTGATGGCCCGCGGGAAGGCTCTTCGGTTGCTGGTGACGGGGGCGATTCTCCTGGCGTTGACGGGTTGCGGGACGGTAGCCCGTCAGGCCGACGCGTCGGGCGCAAGCAGGTCGTCGGCCGCATCACGTCACGACTCATCCTCTCCTGCGCAGCCGCCGACTTCCTACCAATGGCCCGCATTGTCTGCCTACCCTCCCTTTGTCGGGAGCGTAACTCGCAGCGCTGCGTGCGTCGCTTCGAGCCAACTTGAGGCGGCGACCAGTTCGGCGCCAAGAATCGTCCAGTGCTGGTCTGGCAAGGTGGCGGGGCATTCGTTCGTCTACGCGGCGTTCTATACCCCGAACCTGCAAGGCTACCAACTCACTGTCGATGGAACTACGCACATTCAAGCCACGGATGGCGCGCCTGGTGTCGTGTACCAGTTTGGCGGAGATTTTGCGTGCATCGGCAGCGGCTCCGCAGCGTGGATGGTGGCCATCGATCTGGCGACCGGCAAGTCATACAACCCGGCCTACGACAGGCGGCAAGCAGACATCGCAGGCAGGTATTGCGCTTCACCCGACAACCCTTCCGTCATTGCATCCAAGTCCGTGATCGGGATACCGGCTCGCGTGCCGATGAAGTGATTGGGGCCGGACGTGCTAGTACGGCGTCTCACAAGTTCGTTCCCAGTTGTGGAATTACATAATATCCCAGCAAGGAGTTCTTGCGGTGTCATCCGCGCGGCCTGAATTCCGCTCCAGGAGTCGGTTCTGCGATATGAGCGGGGATTGCCTGGGCGCAACGGTCCGCAGCCGTCCGCGCTTTTCCTCCCCATCGGATCATCCAGCCCGTCTGACCCCACCCCGAGTCCCTGCGCACGCTGGTTGCTAAGCGATCCTGCAGCGTCAGTGACACACGGCAAAGACATACGCGACGATGAGGATGCCGAAAGTCCAGGCAAAGGCGATCCAGATGTCGGTGCCGACCGGCTGCTGTGGGGTGATCCTGGACTCGGAAAGCACGCGCAGTTAGCACGAAGTGCAGTGACCTTGCCTCACGGGCCAAGGCAATCAATTGGCCCCGGACTGGCGCAGGCCCAAGCCATCTTTGACCACATTCGCAAGGTATGTCATATAATGGGATGAGTTCCATGCCGCCGTTCTCTGGGAGGCCTAGATATGCCCATTGCGGATCGCCGACTGCATCCCATCCTGGCTGCTGCGGGTGTCTACGTCGTGTTCGGGGTTGGTTGGAGTTTCGTCGACCTTCACTGGGTTGCCCCGCAGATCGTGGCATGGCTCCAGCAGGTCCCGTCGTGGCTTCCCCCATCCCTTTGGGCAATCCCTGGCAGCGTATGGACCGCGGTCCCGCCATTCATCGCTACGCTCGCCGGCGAGATCGTGCTGCCACTCGCGCTCTACCTCCTGCTTGTGCGCAGGTACGGCCTCGCGCCACTCCTGCCCCGTCCTGCGCGGCCGGGCGCGGCAGCCCTTGTGGCCTTGGCGGCTATCGCCGGTGCGGTCGCCTTCGCGGTGACGCAAGAGCCCCTTCTTGGCGCCGTGAACGCCGTCAGCCTGCTGTTGTTCGTTGGAGTGGTCGGCCCCTGTGAGGAATGGAGCTTCCGCGGCGTGCTGATGCGGGTGACAGCGGATCGCATCGGAATGCTGCCGGCAGCGCTTGTAGTCAGTGCGGTGTTCGGATTCAGCCATATCTTTGAAGGGCTCGTCGAAGGACAGATGTCCGCCGGGAATGACTTGTCGTACATGGGTATGACAGCGCTCATGGGCCTCATCTTCACGTGGGCCGCATGGCGCAGCGGATCGATCCTCTGGGCGGCCACGGTGCATGGACTCAACGACTGGCTTGCGACGACGGCCTTCCAGGGAGGCACATCCCTCGTGGACAACTTGGCAATGTTGGCCCTCGCCTTGCTCGGTACGGAAGCCGTGCGGCTGATCGGCGGCATGGCCGCCCACCGAAACGAAACGCCAATGACGACCTAGCGTCACGGACCATTTGTCGAAAGTCCGATGCGGCAAGGAACGTGCCGGTCGTAGCTGAGGGCACGGCCCGCTCCAGAAGGCTTCGGTTGCGTCACGTTTGGTGCGCCGTGATGAGGATAGCCCGACCGGCGCAATACCGCCCAGGAGATGACAGGGGGCAGGGCATTGGCAACGCACTTCTACTTGGCACGACATGGCCAGACCGAGTGGAACGTCGAGGAGCGCATGCAGGGCCATAAAGATTCACCCCTGACCTCGCTCGGCGTGGAGCAGGCGCAACGCCTGGGCGCCGGCTTGGCAGACGTGCCGCTGGATGCCGTGTTCGCAAGTCCCAGTCTGCGGGCGTTCCGTACCGCAACGATAGCCTGCAGAGACCGGAGGCTGCCCGTTGTCCGAGAGCCAGCGCTGCAGGAAATCTCGCACGGTGCGTGGGAGGGCCGACTCATCGGGGACATCCTCTCTGAGTTTCCAGAGGCGTATCAGGCTTACCGCTGTGATCCGGAGGCCTACCGCTCGCCGGTAGGAGGCGAGTCATTCCACGACGTGCACAGGCGGGTACTCATGTTCTGGCGCCGAGTCGCGCTGGCAGAACCCGGTCAACACGTGCTCATCGTGTCGCACACGGTACCCCTAAAGCTGCTGCTCTCCGAGTTCGACGGACGGCCCCTGAACGATCTCTGGGATCCACCTACCGTGGACCCCGGCAGCCTCGTTCATGCGGTGGTCCGAGAGGGTGGGGTGGCGATCGTCCGATGAACATCTTCA
Organism: Bacillota bacterium; assembly: GCA_021786135.1. GTDB lineage: Bacteria > Bacillota > Sulfobacillia > JAJZYS01 > JAJYTV01 > JAJZQO01. Next base: position 756 of record JAJYNV010000095.1, on the reverse strand, counting down.
GCATCCGCCGCAAGAGCGCCATGCAGTACGGTGTTCAGAACATTGGCACGTAGAAGCATGCCCCAGCGGTTCATGAAGCCCGAGAAGTCGTCATCCCACTGGGGGCTGCCGACCGACGCGTGCCCGCTGAACCTTGACCCGCGCTACGTCCGCTGGTCCTCTTCGGTGCCGTCACAGCCCCCGTGGTGATGCCCGACATGGTTCGGCGCATCTGCGGTCTCGATCCCCACTCGCCCGAGTTCGAGGCGGAGTACTCGCGCCAACGGGGCTTCATCCTCCAGCAACTCGCCGCCGCTCGCATCGGCGACGGATCCTGACTCCGCCTGCATCGCACGGCGGCGTTGTACAGATCCGCGGCCCCAGGCATATCCAGGAGCGCATTATGGCACTGATCTCATGGGTCCCCGAAGAGGAAGTGGCGACGTGCTACTGGTCAACACGGGAAAGATCGAGGTGCTTACGCTTTCCCGGGACCACAACGACGTCTTGCGCAAGTGGCTAAATGACCCTCGCGTCCTTGAGTTCTATGAAGGACGAGACCGTCCGCACTCGGAACGGATGATCGAGGAAGTCTTTTTCGGTGCCGATGTCGACGGGAGCACGCGCTGCATCGTCCATTACGGTGGGAAGCCCGTCGGCTACCTTCAGTTCCACCCACTTCCCAAGGACCAGAGGATCGCTTTGGGCTTTGCCGCGGACGACCAGATCTACGGTCTCGACCAGTTCATCGGCGAGCCTGACCTGTGGGGTCGCGGC
>JAJYNV010000242.1 GCA_021786135.1 Bacillota bacterium | reverse complement strand
AAATCCCCTCGTAGCGGCACTTTACGCTTCTACATAGCCTTCAAAACCGCCAAACACGAGAGGCGCGCCCTTGCGGGCGCGCCTCGTTGGTGCGTTTGGGTCTACTCCTCGGTCGCCTCGACCGTGGCGGCTTCGGCGGCGAGTTGCGGCGTCACGTCGACATTGGCCGGCGTAATCGCCTGCAAGAGCTTGGACTTGAGCTCCGAGTACTCGGAAAGGCGCGTCTCGATCGAGCGGTCGAGGTCGCGGCGCCTGCGGCCGAGATCGTCGAGCTCGCGGGCAAGTGCCGCAAGTCGCTGTGTCAGGACCATCATGTCGCGACCGCGTCCGATGGCGCGGATCTTGCGCTGCCTTGGACGCCGCGGATTCTGACGCGCAAGCTCACGGCCGATGGTCAGGGCAAGGCCGCGTGCAGAGCGGTTGAGTTCCACAGCAAGCTCTTGTGCTAGATCACGGATCTGGGCGCCTTCGCGCACCTTGGCCGTCATCTTGCGGATCTCTGCGATCTCTTCATCCGTATAGGGGCCAGTGCGGACGGACACGATGTAGCCTCCTTCAGGTTTACACAGCACAGTATGCGCTAGCGATACGATACTCCATACATTGATCTGTGTCCATTATCTTGTCTTCCGCATTAATCTGATTTGGCCACAGCAAATGGACTGGGTAACCATCGTTAGGACACAGAACATGGCGATTTTTGTCGACATGACATTTCGCAAAGCCTATAAAAGGGCGACTGACGTCACGGGGTCTCTTAAAAAGGCGAAGGTAGACGAGCGGAAGGAACGTGGCCGAAACCTGTCGAACGCGCTGAACCATGGCAAAACCTTTCCGGGGCCTGAGGGCCCTTTTGGTCTGTGCGGCCCTGCTTTTACCATCTGCCTGGCAGGCGACTGCAGTGGCCCAGACGGCGCCGAACATCCGCGTCGGACTGTACGTCGGCTCATCGGCGCTGGTGGCGGCGACCCTGGCACCGGCCGGACCCAGCCAGAATGTCGTCTACGCGTCAGGCCCAAACCAGACGGAACTGCCTGGTCAGAGCTATGTGCGCATGCTCGGCTACCGTGACCTCGTCAGCCAGACACCAGACCTGGCGACCGGTCAGGAGGCCGTGGCGGCGCTTCTGGCGGGGGGGCACCCCGCCTACCTCGAATTGACGCCGCTCGGTGTGTACGACGTATTCTCAGGCCCCTATGCGACCGTCGGCGCGGCCGCCGCGGCCGAGAGCGCCACGGTGGCGTCGGCGGTCTACGGGCCTTACGGCGTGCTCATTCCCGGCCTGCCGACGCTGGCCGCGGCACAGGCGATGGTGACGCCTTACTGGCAGGCCGGTGTCCCCGCGTATCCGATCCTGCTGCCGCAGGGGTGGGGCGTGCTGGTGGGCCAGTATGCGAGCGCCGCGGCAGCCCAGGCCGAGCTGGCCGCGGTGCAGGCGCAGATGCCGGCGGCAACGGCCTATCAGCCGAGCGGAAGCGAACTCATGGTGCAGGTTCCGAGCGGGGCTGTGTCGTTCCTGGTCGGGACGGAGAGCCTGTTCTCCGCCTCAGGGGATGGCGGTGTCCTGTCCGTGCAGGGCACGGCCTATCGCGGCAGTCTCTCGTTCACCTTGTCGGGAACGCGCCTTGAGGTCGTCAATACACTTCCGCTCGAGCAGTACCTCTATGGCGTCGTTCCGTCCGAGATGCCCGCCAGCTGGTCCCAGGCGGCACTCGAGTCCCAGGCCGTCGCGTCGCGCACCTATGCGCTCTACCAGATGGAGAACGCGACCCCGGGCAGCATCTTCGACGTCTACGGATCGACACTGAGCCAGGCCTACGGGGGCTATGCCGCCGAGCAGCCCAGCTCGAGCGCTGCGGTCGACGCCACGGCAAATATCATCATGACGTACCAGGGACAGCCCATCGACGCCGTATTCTCAGCCGACTCGGGCGGCGCCACCGAGAACTCCGAAAATGTCTGGTCGACAGCGCTGCCGTATCTGCGCGGTGTCGACGAGCTGCCGGGCTATCAGCCGACGACCTGGACCATCACGCTCACCGCGGCGCAGATCGCGAATCTCGTCCTCAACTGGAGCGGCGTCGCGGTTGGCGACCTCGAGCAGATGGTGCTGCAGGGAACGTCCCAGACGTTCTCGGGCAGGCCGCTGTCGGTCCTGTTTCAGGGGACGGAGGGCCAGTACACCGTATACAAGGACAACATCCGGGGGCTCTTGCGTCTGCCTTCGACACTCTTCACCGTGACGACCAATGCCGCGGTGACCGTCGAGGGCGCCAGCGGTACGGTAACCCTGCCCAGTCTGGCGGGTGCTGCCGCCGAGGGCGCGGCAGGCGTGGGCCAGCTGCCAGCGACCGTCTCGGTCGAGGGGGCCAGCGGCGCACAGGCGACCTACCCGCTGGCCGCATCCACCTATGTGCTGGACGGGCGCGGCAACGGGCACGGCGTCGGCATGAGCCAGGACGGGGCGCAGTACATGGCCGAGCAGGGCATGACCTATCAGGAGATCTTGAGCCACTATTACACAGGGGTTTCGTTCGCGCCCGACAACTGATCGTCGGTGGCGCGTCGGACACCCGTCAGCACGCGGCTGAGCCACGTCTCGACGGTGTTGCGCGACACGGCCCCCCGCAAGGATTGCATGCGTTCCCGCCGCTCCTCCGGCGAGGCGAAGATCGCCCTGGCCATGCCCTCCGCCACGCGCTCGGGGCTGAGGGGTGACAGGGGGAAAGCCGAGCGGAGCTCGTGGTAGGCACCGGCCGTCTCGCTCAGGCAGAGGCTGCCGCTGCCGTCGACGCGCGCCGCGACATACTCCTTTGCGACCAGGTTTAGCCCATCGTACAGGGAGGAGACGACAGCGACGTCGGCTAGGCGGTAGAGCACGACGAGCCGCTCGAGGCGGACGTTGTGCTCGATGAGCCGCACGGGCAGCCAGCCAGGTTCGCCGAAGCGGCGGTTGATCGCGGCCACCCTGCGACGCACCGACAACGCGAGCCTACGATAGTCCGCAATCTCGGTGCGGGTCGGGACGGCGATCTGGAGAAAGTGGGCCTTGCCTCGCAGCGAAGGGTAGCGCGACAGCAGGCGGGAGAAACCGTCGAGGCGCTCCGGGATGCCCTTCGTGTAGTCGAGGCGGTCGACGCCGAGGAGGAGGATGCTCTCGGCGCCGAGCTGCCAACGGCGGCGCAGGTCCACGAGGAGTCGTTCCGCATACTCGGTCCGTGCCAGCTGCTCGACCTTCTGCACGTCGATCGAGATCGGCACCGACGCGACGTGGGTCTGGTGGCCCTGGTAAAGCAGCGTGATGCCGTGGGCGAAGCGCTGGCTGCGCACGCCGAGTTCCCGCCTCGCGGCAGAAACGAACGCGTCGACCGACTCCTCCGTCTGAAAGCCGATCCAATCGGCTTCGAGAAGACCCTGCAGCAGCACTTTGCGTTCGGGCACGAGACGGAGCACCACGGTCGGGGGCCAGGGAATGTGCCAGAAGAACGCGATCGGACCGCTCACGCCAAACTGGCGGAGATAGCCGGGCACGAGCGCCAGCTGGTAGTCGTGCACCCAGATGAGGTCCTGCGCGCGGGCTTCCTTGGCGATGCGCGCGGCGAACAGCCGGTTGACCTGGCGATAGGCCACCCAGTCGCTCGAACGGAAGTGGGCTCGCTCGACGAGATTGTGGCAGAGCGGCCAGAGACCCGAGTTGGAGTAGCCGGTGTAATAGCCGCGGTAGACGTCGGCAGGGACTCCGAGCACCGCCACGTCGTAGCTCGGGTCCTCCGGCGGCACGCGGAGTTCCTGGGGCGCTCCCGGTTCGGCGGCCACCCAGAGGCCGCCTGTCTGGCGCAGGAGCGGATCGAGCGCGGCCGTGACACCCCCGGCGGGCCGCTCCCAGCGCACCTCACCATGCACGCCCAAGGTGCGTCGGAAGGGAGAGCGGTTGGCGGCGACGATCAGCCGCGCCCCCGGAAAGAGGTCGTCCAGGAGGGTGCGGCTTTGCGAGCCGTCTCGCGGCGTGTGGGTCACGATACTCCCTCCCCGCTTCAAGGAGCGCATGAGCCGCCCCGGTGACCCGGGGCGGCTCCAAAGAGCGTTCTGGACGCAAAAGCGCCGGGTACACCCATTCGCACTTCAACGGCTTGCGAGGTTAGCTGACGGGCTGGGGTCGAAGTGCGACCCTGCGCCGCAAGGCGCTTAGCCCCAAGTGGTGGGTCCCCCGCTCTCCACGTGGGAGATTCAGCAATAGAGAGTGTCTTCCCGTACTGGATCTATGCTACCAGAGGCAGATGCGACGGTCAAAAAGGCTTGTCCAGGGTCTTGATGACGTCTGGGGCGACGGCGGGAACTCCGCCGACCGTTGCGCTGCCCGGCTCGCGTGCGAGTTCCGCAACGGCGGACACGAAGCCGGCGTGCGGAAAAAGCTGCGGGAAATTGCCGCGCTGCTCGCCGAGCGCTGGATCCACATGCTCGCCCCAGAGTCCCAGTGGTGTCGCGACCAACTCGAGCTGTGCGAGCGTCGTGAGGGCGTCGCGCGTCCTGCCCGATCGCAGGTACGCCCGCGCGAGCCAGGTGCTGCCGAGCGTGAAGGGGTGGTGCGCCGGCCCCATGCCGTCATGGCGGTAGCGGTAGACGAGGCCGCCCTGCACGAGGTCCGACTCGATGCGGCGCAGCGTCCCCAGCCACCCAGGGTCTGCGGGTGGGACAAAACCGTATAGCGGCAGGCAGAGGAGGGCCGCGTCGACCTCCGAGACACCGACACCTTGCGTGAAGCTCTGGAGGTCCGGGCGGAAGCACTCCTGCCAAACGAAGCGGCGCACACTCTCGGCCTCACGCCGCCAGTAGAGCGCCTTCGCGTCCTGCGCCAAGGTGGCCCCGAGGCTCGCCGCCGTCGAGAGCGCCACCCAGCAGAGCACGAGGGAATGGGTATACTGGCGCGGCGCGTCCCGGAACTCCCAGAGACTCGCGTCCGGGTCGCGCCAGTGCATGGCTGTCCAGTCGGCCATCCGCTCGATCGCCCACCAGTGACCTCGGGGCAGATTCCAGTCGCCCGTCTCCTGCACATAGCGCCAGAGCGCCCAGAGCAGGTCGCCTTCGATATCGAGCTGCAACTGGGCCGATGCGGCGTTGCCGACGCGCACCGGCACACTCTGCCGGTGGCCGGCCAGCCATCCCAGTTCGCGTTCGCCGAGACTGAAGCTTCCGTCGCCACGCAGAAACGGGCTGAGGAACGGCTTGCCTGTCATCTGGACAGCGCTCAGCAGGAACTCTATCAGCCGACGGGCCGCGAGGACGTCGCCCGAAAGCAGGAAGGCCTCCGCCGCGTAGGACGCGTCGCGCACCCAGACGAAGCGGTAGTCCCAGTTGCGCTCTTGGCCGATCTGCTCCGGCAGACTCGTCGTAGGAGCGGCCAATACGGCCCCCGTGGTGCGCACGGTAAGTGCCCGCATGGTCAGCACCGAGCGCGCGAACGTCCCTTGCAGATCCGGCACGCCTCGCGACATCGGAGCCTGGCGCCAATAGCGCAGCGCGTCTGCGAGATGTTCGACCGGGTCTCCGTCCGGGTCCGCGAATTCGCCCTGCTCCTTGGCGAAGTCCGGCGTATAGAGCAGGTCCGCCGTGTGGTCGCCCGGCGGCAGCAGCCACTGCTCGCGGCCGACACGCCGGGGTTGCGGGCCGTGCAGCGCCAGGAGAAGCGCCTCGGTCCCGTGCGGATTGCGCCAGAGGAGTCCATCTCTCGCCTCGCTCAACGCTCCGAGAGACTGTCCGTAGCCGAAGCGCGGCTGGCAGTCGAGGATGAGTGGCACCTCGCTGCGCACGAAGCGGCGCAGCGAGGTGCGGCCGATCACAAGATAATCGTCGATTGTGGCGACGCCTGAGGGCGTGCGAAGGCGCGTCTCCAGCACCATGCTGCCATCGAGATAGGCTTGGTCCGCCCGGAAGTGGGACTCGGGTCGGAGGGTCATGAAACCGCCGGCCGTCGGGTCGAGGAGGCGGCAGAAGACGGCGTCGCTATCGAAGTTGGGTAGGGCGAGCCAGTCGATCGAGGCGTCGGGCGAGACGAGTGCGGCGGTCTGGCCGTTCGACAGGAGGCCGTAGAACTGTTTCACCGCGCGCCTCCTCCAACGGGGCTCCTATATACTATCCACTTCTACCTGTCGTCCGGTACGGCGCGGTCGCCCACGCCGCGTGGAATCCACTTGGCGGTGTCCTGGTTCAGCCGGTGCTCCTGACCGCCGCGGCGATGCACGGCGTCAAAGTCCTGCGGCAGGATGGCGAGCGCCTCTCCGGCCAAAAGACCCGCGACGCCGCGCTGGCCCGGCTCTGGCCACATCCACTCCAGGGGCACGGCCATATCGGGCCCTCGGTAGTCATCGGGCTCTGTGTAGGTGCCGATGTAGCCCTCGAAGTTGCGCAGGATCACCCGGTTCGATCCCTGGGCGAGCAGATAGTTCGGTCCGACCGGAACCTTGCCGCCGCCGCCGGGCAGGTCGACCACATAGGTCGGGACGGCGTAGCCCGACATGTGGCCCCGCAGCGACTCCATGATCTCGATGCCCTTGGCGACCGTCGTACGGAAGTGGCCGGCACCGTGCACTTCGTCGCACTGGTAGACGTAATAGGGCCGGACGCGGCAGCGCGTCAGCTCCCGCATCAGTTTGTGCATGATCGCGGGGTGATCGTTGATGCCGCGCAGGAGCACCGACTGGGAGCCGAGTGGAATGCCTGCCCGGGACAGGCGGTCGAGCGCGTCCTCCACTTCCGGCGTGATCTCCTTGGCATGGTTGACGTGGATGTTCATCCAGAGAGGATGGTACTGAGCCAGCATGTCCACGAGCTCCGGCGTGATCCGCTGCGGCAGAAAGACTGGCACGCGCGATCCGATGCGGATGATTTCGATGTGCGGGATCTTCCTGAGCGACGACAGCACGTGCTCGAGCACCTTGGGGCTCAGGACGAGTGGATCCCCGCCTGAGAGCAGAACATCGCGCACCTGCGGCGTACGGCGCAGGTAGTCGAGCTGCGCTTCGAACTCCTGTGGACTGAAGTTCGCGCGCGGGTCGCCGACGATGCGCGAGCGCGTGCAGTAGCGGCAGTAGCTCGCACACTGGGTCGTGACGAGCAGCAGCACGCGGTCGGGGTAACGGTGGACGAGGCCGGGTACGGGGCTGTGCAGATCCTCCGCGAGGGAGTCGCGCATCTCCGCCGTGAACGGGACGAGCTCGCGCCCGGTCGGGATCACCTGTCTGCGAATCGGACAGGTGGGGTCGTCCGGGTCGATCAGAGAGGCGAAATACGGCGTGATGTCGAGCCGGAGGATGCCGCTTGCGCGAATGCCTTCCTCCTCTTCCGGCGTGAGGCGGATGATCTTTGCGAGCTCGGCGATGCTGTTCAGCCGGTGCGTAAGCTGCCAGCGCCAATCCTGCCAGTCTTCCGCCGCGACACCGGCGAAGGCCGGAGCACGTGTGCCCCGCGGCAGCTGCAGCTGACTTCTCGTTGTGGCCTTTTCATGCTGGACCAAGCATCATTGCCCCCTTGACCTCGCCTTCCGGCGCGTGCGTGCCCTCATTATAGACTTAGCACTATGAGGAACATAGTGCGTGCAACCATTCCGCTCAAGAAGCCCCTGCACGGCAAAGGCGCCCCGCAGGGCGCCTCGGCAAACTGGCAACAATGCCGGGATCAG
>JAJYNV010000204.1 GCA_021786135.1 Bacillota bacterium | reverse complement strand
GTTTTCGATGACAGTGCTGGCCTGTGATGATCACGCTGACAGGCGGAGCCTGGATCTATACAAGCCTAGACTATGCTCCGGTCACGGCCTCGTTCGACGTCGTCCCATCCGCAGACCCATCCAGTCTCGGGCTCGGGTCAGGGACCGTGACGACCGGCGGGATCGACCTGCCCCTCCTGTCGTGGTGGATACCGCACTGTGCCTGAAGTAAAGGCAGAAGCTGACAGTGAGGGCCTGCAAAATGCAGGTCCCTCGCTTTCTTGCGAAGCAGAACGTCACAAACGGCCCTGGCTTGTGAAGCCGCCGTGACCCCAACGCGATCTTCCGTCCGACCCGAACAGTATTTTGGAGGAATTGATTACATCTTCTGGAATATGTCCGTATCCTCCCGGGAAGGTCGTGGTCAGAACGTCGCCATCCCCTTCAGACTACGTACAGTCTCCACGCGTAGCGCCATGCGCCTGACGCGCCTCCCCGCCCCACCCGAGCCGCACGGCACGGTTTACGAGCTCGGACGCCGGGAGTATGCGTGGCTGCCGCAGGAGGAGCGCGACGCCCACCAGGCAACGCTGCGCAACTTCCTCCTCGCCGTCCAGGGGCCTCTGCTCTTCAGCCTGTCGCTACAGGCGACCGAACGCCATCTCTACCTCTGGCTGGCGGAGGGTGCGGGCAACGAACAGGCGCTGCGGGACCTTCGCATCCCATCCGATTCGCTGGGGCCGGAGGTGCCGGCGGCACTCGCCTGGGCTGTTGCCAATCCCGCCCTGCCGTTCTGGTTTGAGACAATCGGCCGCACGCCTGCCAGCCCACGCGCGGCACGCCCGACTGCAGGACGCACCAGCCCGAGGGCCCACGTCCGCTTTCTCGAGGCGGGCACCGGCTATCGCCAGCTCCTGGCGGTGGAGTCCTACCCGGAAGAGCTCGACGAGCTCAGTCTCGAACGTCTCTGGTCGCTCGACCAGCGCGCGATCGTCGCGCTGCGCCTCATGCCTCTCTCGGGCGCCGAGGCCCGCCTCAGGCTGGAGCACCGCCTGCGGCAGTTGCACGCGAGTTCCTTCCTGCGCAGCCAGCGCGGTCGGCTGCCGGACGCTGACGCGGCGAAGGCACAGGAAGACGCCCTCCGGCTGCGTGAGGTCCTCGTCGAGGGCAGGGAGCGTCTCTTCGCGGCTGCCCTGCTGGTCGCAGCCGAAGGCCCGGACCGCCAGAGCTGCGAAGCACAGGCGGCCCTCCTGCGCACCACCTTCGCCGAGATGGGCTTCCTGCTGCAGGTGCAACTGGGGCTGCAGGCGTCCCAGGGGGATTGGCTGCCACCCCGGCCGGCTCCGCGGGAGGCACCGGCACGCCTCCTCACCGCCTCGGCCCTCTCCTGCCTCGACCTGACGCCTGCGGCGGCACCCGCAGCCGCGGGCGACCAGCTTGGCGTCCATCTGCAGGACAAGACTCCTGTGCGGCGAGACCGCCTGCATGCCGCCAATCCGATGGCGGTCGTGCTCGGGAGCCCTGGCCACGGCAAGTCGGCTTTCGTCAAGGCCGAGCTCCTGCGGCAGGCGCCCGAATGCCTCCTCGTGGTGGACCCCGAGGGCGAGTATCGCCCGGTCGTGGAGCATCTTGGCGGCGCGTCTGGGACGTCGCTGCCCTCGTCGCCCGAGGCGCCGGGCCGCTCCGCGCTGTCGCTGCGCACGCTGCCGCAGGCAGCATGGCCGGATCTGCTGCGTCAGGCTGCCGCCTACGCCATCTCCGCCGCCGAAGGCATCGCTCGCGCGAAGCCGTTCTGGCTCACCCTCGACGAGGGGCACCTCTGGCTCGGTCCCGACGGTGCCGAGGACGCTCTCGTCGATCTCGCCAAACGGGCGCGCAAACGCGGCCTCATCGTCACCATCGTCAGCCAGAACGTCGGTGACTTCCTGCACTCCCAGGGTGGTCAGCTCATCCTGGCGAACGCCGGCCGCCTGACGCTCTTTCACCAGCAGCCGAGCGATCTGCCGCGCCTCAAGGAAGTCCTGCACCTCTCGGACCGCGCGCTCGACTTTCTGCGCGGCAGCCGACCTGGCGAGGCGCTCCTGCTCGACGACCAAGGCACTATTCCGCTGCACGTAAAGCTCGCCGAGGAGGAGCTCCACCTTGTCGACACGCGTCCTGAGTTTGCGCGCACTCGCTGAGCGCCTCCGCGACCCTCTCTGGCTACCGGTGCTGAGTGCCATTTTCGCCTTTCTGGCCTTCGAGGCGGCCAGCCTGGGCTCGGGAGAGACCGTCCTCGTCGCCCGGCAGAATCTGTCGGCGGGCCAGCTGCTGGTAAAGGCCGACGTCAGGGCGGTGCGCTGGCCGGCCCATCTACCCGGCCCCGCGCTGACGACGCCAGCCGGCCGTCTGCGCGTGAGCGTGGCCGCGGGCTTCCCGCTCCTGCGCAGCGCCGTCGCCACGGCCGCAGAGGGCGCCACCGTACCGTCGCAGGTGGTGGGCATACCCGCGGGGTCCCTCCTCAGCGCCGCCCCTCTTTCCGCAGGCGAAACCGTATCCGTCTATGTCGCCCAGACGGGAGAGCCCCTTGAACGCCTGGTGCGCTCCGCGCAGGTGGCCGCAGGGAGCAGCGGCGGCGCCATCGCGCTCGAGGTCTCGGCGTCCGATCTCCCCGCCCTCCTGGCTGGTCTCTCAGCCGGTCACCTGATCATCACCGCCACGCCGCAAGAGTAGGAGGGATCGCGTTTGCGCTCGCTCTACGCCCTACATCCGGAGACGGTGCTGCAACTGCATGAGCGCGGTGCAGCCGTCTACGGGCAGCCCTTGACCCTGTCGCTCGCGGAAACGGAGGACCGCATGCTGCGCGAGGAGTACGCCCGCGTCGTGATAGACCCTGGCCTTGTGCGCTCGAGCGAAGAACAGCGGGCTCTGCGTCGCATCGAGGTGATTCATCCCGACGCAGAGATCGCCTGGCTGCGCGGACGCTTCTCGCCCAGGGGAGACCTCGCGATCGACGATCTCGCCGCGGAGCTGCGCGGCGAGGGACCGGGCGACGAGCCGGCGCTCGCCGTCGTGGTGGCGCCAGGAGACGCGCGCCAGGGGGCGGCGGTTGCTCTCGCCGTGGCCATCCACCTGGCGCGGCGCCGCCAGACGCTGCTGATCGAGACAGACACCGCGGAGCCTGTGTACGGGCGCCGCCTCGGGCTCAGACCCTGCCTCGCCGAGTACATGGCCGGCGCCCGGGCCGCCATGCCGGCAGGCTACCCGCCGCGTCTCGGCATCGTGGCGGCCCCCGCGCAGCCCGAACTCCTGCTCAGCGCCGGCATGCAGCCTCTCCTCGACCGGCTGGAGGAGAATCGCACGGAGGGGCATGTCGTCGTTCGTGCCAGTGCGAATCTCGCGGACCGTGGCCTGATCGCATCCCTTGCGCATGCGAGCGACATCCTGCTGGCCAGCGAAGGCGACGAGACGGACTATCGCCGCTGGCTCAAGGGTCTCGCGCCGCACGCAAGTCTGACGGCGGTCTCGTCTCAGCACCTGCCGCTCAGGCGACAGATCCTCGGCAGGCATGGTGCGCAGATCTGGCGCCAGCGCGAGGAGAGTTCCGGCCATGGTCGCTGAGACGCACCTCGGCTATTGGCTTGGTCCCCTCGAGGCTGCGTTCCGGGACGAAGAGGTGAGCGAGATCATGGTCCTCGACTTCGACCGCGTCTTCGTCGAACGGCGCGGCGCCATCGCGCGCGAGCAGGTCTCCTTCCCCGACCGGAGGGCCCTGCAGGAGCTGATCGAGCGGCTCTTGCTGCCTCTCGGGCGCGAACTGACGCAGGCGTCTCCCTTCACCGACGGGCGGCTGGGCGACGGCGTGCGCTTCACGGCCACCATGCCGCCCCTGACGCCGGCGCCCACCCTGACGATCCGCAAGGTTGCGCACGTCGACCTCGAGTCCGCCTGGCAAGATGCCCTGGACGGGGACGAGCGCCCGCTGCGCATCCTGCGCTCCTGGGTGCGCAGCCGTCGGAATCTCGTGCTCGCGGGGGCGGCAGGCACCGGCAAGACGTCGCTCCTTCGCCTGCTCGCGCAGTCCATCGAGCCATCCGAACGCATCCTGACCATCGAAGAGACGCGGGAGCTCGAACTCGGCCGCGTGCACCCGCACGTGGTGGCCCTCGAGACGCGCTCGCCGAACCGCGCCGGACTCTACGCGATCGACCTCGAGGATCTCCTGAGACTCGCGCTCCACATGCGTCCGGACCGCATCATCGTCGGCGAGATCCGCGGGCGCGAAACGGTGGCTTGGCTATCGGCGCTCGACACCGGCCACCGCGGCAGCCTGACCACCGTGCACGCCACCTCGGCCTGGGATGTCACGGACCGCCTGCTCTTCGCGGCCGCACCGGCGCGCAGCGTCCCGCCGCGCCTTTTGCGCGCGCGCCTGCGCCATCTCCTGGGTGGCGTCGCGCACCTCGAGCGGACGGAGAGCGGCAAGCGGCGCCCGACGATGCTCGTGCAGTACGACGAGGGCCGCGGCATCCAGGTGTGGCCATGACCGCGGCCCTCCCGCTGGCCGCGATCGCGCTCCTCCTCGCGCGCCTGAAGCTCGCCGGACCGAGACGCACCCTGACCTTCATCCTGCCGCTCGCGGCACTCGTGGCCGCCTTGCGCTCGGGCCCGCTGCTGGCTCTCCTGGCGGCGCTCTCCGCCGGCCTCTGGCAGGCAGGCGCGCTGAGGTACCTGGCCCACACGCGCCTGGCGCATCTGCGCGCCGCAGCGGAGGAGCCAATCCAGGCCATGTTCGAGCAGGCATCGCTCTACGGCAGCGCGGAGCTCTGTGCCCTCGCAGCGCTGCCCGCCTGCAGCGAACCTCTCCGTCCGCTCTGGCAGAGCGCCCTCGCAGACTGGCTGCGCGGCAGAACGAGCGAGGCGGCGTTCGCGGCGGTCGGGCACAGGGCGCACATCCCTCTCCTTGTCCGCCTGGCGCGGGCACTCGCACTCAGCCGACATACGGGATCGCCGCTCGACCGCCACCTGGCCGTCCTCCTTGAGGATGCGGCGGACGACCGCCGGGAAACGGCGAGCGTGGAGAGCGAGGCCCTGCCTTACTTCGTGGTCACCGTGCTGATGGCCAGCTGTCTCCTCCTCCTGGGTCTCGTCCTCTCCGCCTCCGGCCGGGCCACCCTGCCATGGCTCCTGGCACTGGCGCTCGCCACAGGAGGCGGCGTGCCCTTCCTCGCGTCGGCGCTCCTGCCATGATCCCGACCCTTTGCTGGCTGCTCGCAGCCGCCGCGGCATGGCGGGCCAGCCGCCGATCGGTCGCCACCCTCCCGCTTTGGCTCGTGGCAGCCCTTGTCACGCCATGGTCCATCCTGCTGTTCGCTCTTCTTTTGCCCGGGCGGCAGCTCCTGCAGGCGCTCCTCGGGTCTCTTCGCCGCAAGAGCCGGCGCGAGGAGGTGCGGCGCAGCGTTCTGGGCCTCCTGACAGATCTCGCGATGGCCGCAGCGGCCGGACAGCCCCTGCACGCCGCCCTGCGCTATGCCGGCCTCTGGGCGGACGAGCCGCTCGGGTCCGCGTTCGCCGCCTTCGAAACCCAGGTGGAGCACGGCCAGAGCGTTGCCGCGGCGCTTGAATCCCTGCGCCTCGGGCTGGAAGCGCCAGAGATGGACCGGCTGGTGGCCCTTCTGTCCCGGGATGCGCAGCTCGGCCTGCCGCTCAGCGATTCCATCGCGCGCTACCGGCGCAGCGCCCTCGGGGATGTGCGCAAGGAGCTGCGCCGCAGCGCCGCCTACCTGCCGTATGTCTTCACTGCGCTCGCAGGCGTCGTGCTGCTCGAAGGAGTGGCCCTGATCGCCGTCCCCTGGCTGCTCGCACTCTGGCGGTCCATCTGACGAGGTCCACTGGAGCCGAGAACACAGCCTTTGGACGCTGCGCCGAGGAAGAGCCGACGCTATGCTTCATTTGCTGGGGGTCGGCCCTCCCGTCGAGCCCTGCCGCTTCACGCGTGTGGTCCCGCTCCAGGCGACCAAGAGCGGAGGCGGTGAGAAGCGGACAGGATGCAATCGACGTCCCGTCCGGCACGACGGTCAACACGGTCAACCCCGGCATGCAGGTGCATCAGAGCGTGCGCGCGGCGCCAAAAGGCGACCGCGCGCGGCGTATTCTCCCGGCCCGGCAGGTGGCGGCCGCTGCCATGGACAACTGGGATCGTGGGGGGATCTGAGTGACACGCTGCGGGTGGGTGCCGGAGGAAGACCCGCTCTACGTCGCCTACCACGATGTCGAGTGGGGCGCTCCGGTACGAGACGACGTACGACTTTTCGAGCTGCTCTGCCTCGAGGGTGCCCAGGCCGGCCTGAGCTGGCGCACGATTCTCCACCGCCGGGAACATTACCGCGAGGTGTTCATGGGCTTCGTGCCCGAGAAAGTGGCGGGCTTTGCGCAGGCGGATATCGAACGCCTGCTCGCAGATCCCGGCATCGTCCGCAACCGTCTCAAGGTGGAAGCGGTCGTCGCGAACGCACGCCGGGTGCTGGACGTCCGAGGGCGCTCAGGGTCCCTTTCGGACTACCTCTGGGCCTTTGTCGGCGGGGAGCCGCAGGTGCACCACTGGGCATCGCTGCGGGAGGTGCCCGCGGAGAGCGAGACCTCGCGCGCCATGAGCCAGGCCTTGCGTCGCGAGGGCCTGCGCTTCGTCGGGCCGACGATCTGCTACGCGTTCATGCAGGCCACCGGCATGGTGATGGACCATGAGGTGGGCTGTTTCCGTCATGACGAGCTTGCGAACGGCAAGGCGAGGTAAGAACTGCGTTTGCGCGACGGCTCCCCTACGGACGCCGCTTAGCCTCTGGGCGACCGCCGCTCCCTGCGCGTCAGCGCGAGACGGCGCAGGATGTGGTCGACAGGCCGGGCGGCGCGCACCAGGAAGTCTTCCTCGCTCGTCATCGGATCGACCAGCACCAGGGGTATGCCCTGATATAAGGCGCCGAGCCCGTCGGTGAGAAAGTGGTCTCCCACGGCGGCCACCTGCGACGCCTTGAGACCCATCTCCAGCAGGGCCCACCGGTAGCCGCGGCCGAAGGGTTTGCGCGCTCGCGCGACGACCGGCAGCCCCATCAGCCTGCCGAGCCGCTCTACGCGAGGTCTCCGTCCGTTCGAGACGATGACGGCGGCCAGACCCGCACGCCGCACCTCGGCCAGAAAACGCAACGTCGCCGGCGGCGCCGTTTCGCTGTGCGGCGGCGCCAGGGTATTGTCAAGGTCGAAGATGAGCCCCTTCACGCCGAGGCGCACGAGCTCCCCAAGCGGCACCTCACCGATATCGGAGACCGCCTGGAGGTATCGCTTCACAGGCGGCCCTGCCCATTCAGGACGAGCATGATGACGACCGTGATGCCCCAGAGGCCAAGGTTCACGAGGGTGGGCCAGTCGGTGACGAGGAGCTCGTCCGGGTTCTCCATGCGGTCTTTCAGCGAGAGCAGGTAGAGATAGCGGAAGAGGCCGTAGATCACGAACGGGATCGTCAGCATGAAGGCGTGCGCGTGCAGAGGCTGGTCGAAGGAGTAGATGGCGTAGACGGCGATCGTGCTCGAGACGAGCGCGCCCAGGAGCTGGTCGAGGAGCGCCGGGGTGTAGCGTCCGAGCACCTCGCGGTGCTGCTCCGGCGCGAGCGACATGCGCAGTTCGCTGCGCCGCTTGCCGAAGGCGAGGAAGAGCGTCAGGAGGAGCACGAGCG
>JAJYNV010000432.1 GCA_021786135.1 Bacillota bacterium | reverse complement strand
CGATCTGGTCGAGAAGGACGACGCCGTCGGCGCGATCGTCCTCACCGGTTCGGGAGACCGCTCATTCGTTGCCGGCGCGGACATCAGCCAGTTCCCGTCGCTGGACGTCTGGGCCGCAGGAAGCTTCGCCGAGCGGACGCTCTCCATCTTTCGACGCATCGAGATGTCGCCCAAGCCGTCGATCGCCGCGGTCAACGGCTTCTGCCTGGGCGGAGGGATGGAACTCGCCCTCAGCTGTGATATCCGCCTGGCAGCCGAGAACGCGCGTTTCGGGCAGCCAGAGATCAACCTCGGCATCATTCCGGGCTGGGGAGGCACCCAGCGGCTGGGGCGTCTGGTCGGACCCGGTTGGGTGAAGCAGCTGATCCTGAGCGGCGATATGATCGACGCCCAGACGGCGATGCGCATCGGTCTCGTCAACGAAGTGCACCCGCAAGCAGCGCTGCTCGACCGGGCCGTAGCCCTCGCCGAGCGTATCGGTGGACGGGCACGCAAGGCGGTTGCGCTCGCCAAGCAGGCGATCCAGCGCGGCCAGGACATGCCGCTCGAAGATGGCATCAAGTATGAGACGGCAATGTGGCAACTCGTGTTCGAAACGGAAGATCGCAAGGAGGGGGTCGCGGCCTTTCTCGAAAAGCGCGCGGCCAATTTCAAGGGGCGTTGAGATGACTTTCCCGGGACGCCGCCATCAGGCGGCGCCCCGCTTGTCTGCAGCCCTGCCTCGAATTCTTCCGGTGGTACTACCCTCGCCAGCAGGCAGCTGACGGGGCGATCCATCCTGGTCGCGGCAGGACGTCCTCGCCTCAGCACACACTGCTGCTCTCACGGCGTTGGACGGCTGGCCCCCGAACTCAGTCCCTTTGTGCCTTGACTGCGACACGGCCAGGCAGTGAAGTGTACGCGTGGCCCGGTGCAGCAGCCTGGCCATTAGGGGGGCATCGCGCCATTGTCCTATCATGACCTCATGCCTCTGGACCCTACGCTGCCTGAAGTGCGCACCGAACGGCAGAACGCCGTCGATCTGGTGCGCAGCCGACTCGGCCGGAGATATCCCCTGCTCATCGGCGAACGCGAGGATCCGGGACGCGACGTTCTTGTTTCTTGCGACCCTGCCAACCCTGCGTCGGTGATCGGAGAGGTATCGCTCGGTGACGCCGCCACGGCCGACCAGGCCATCCGCACGGCGGCTGCCATGGCGCCGGGCTGGTCCAGGGTACCGCCGGAGGAACGCGCCACGCTCCTGCTGCGCGTCGCCGACGAACTTCGGCGCCGTCGCGCGGAACTTGTGGCATGGATGGCTTTTGAAACCGGTAAGAGCTTCAGCGAGGCCGACGGCGAGATGGTCGAGAGCATCCGCCACCTGCACTGGGTCGCCGAGCAGCTTACAAGCGTCAAACCGGTGCGCTGGGCTTCCCTCCAGGCCGACTTCGTCGTCGAGGAGAACGACCGGCCACTCGGCGTCGGTGTCGCCCTGACGCCTTTCAGCTTCCCGGTTGCGCTTCCCGTAGGCATCGCCGCTGCGGCGATCGGCGCCGGCAACACGCTCGTGCTCAAGCCCAGCCGCGTCGCCTCGATCACCGCGATCGAGGCGCTGCGAGCCTTCCGGGCTGCCGGGCTGCCGCCGGGTGTGCTCAACATCGTCGTGGGCAACGGCGACGATCTGCGCGAAGCTCTCGTCAGTCACACACTGACGCGCTTCGTCGCCTTTGTCGGTTCCCGCAGGGGCGGCGCGGCCGTGCAGGCCGAGGCTGCCGTCTGGCAGCCGGAGCAGGAGCAGGGGCGCCACGTCATCGCACGCACGGACGGCAAGGCCGCGACCCTGGTCACCGCCAGCGCCGATCTCGACTGGGCGGCACGGGAGGTCGTGCGCTCCGCCTTCGCCTTCCAGGGACAGAAGTGCACATCCACGGCGCATCTTGTGCTGGTGGACGAGATCCACGACGGGGTCGTCGATCGCCTGCTCGAAGAAGTGGACCGCTTCTGCGGCGATCGGGGCCCTGCCGCCCTCGGGCACCGCTACGGTCCGATGATCAGTTCGGCCGCTTTCGGCAAGGTGCGCGGGTTCGCCCACGATGCGGCGAGCTACGGTATGGTCCTGCGCCACGGCGACCACGATGGTCCAGGTCATTTCATCGGCCCGGTCATCGTCGACGATGTCTACAGCGACACCCCTCTCGCGCGCGAGGAGATCTTCGGACCGTTCCTGTCCATCGTGCGCGCCGGCTCCCTCGAACACGCCATCGACGTCACGAGCGGCGCGGGCACGGCACCGGCGGCTGCTGCGTTCACGCGCGACGCGCAGGAGGCCGCACGCATCCGCGAACGCCTGCGCACCCGCACGCTCTATCTGAATGCCGCCTCCACCGGCTCCCTGGCAGGCGTCAGGCCGCCAACCGCGGACGGCCAGAACCATCACGAGCCGGACGACCCTGCTGCGTTCCGCGAGACGCGCACCATCATGGAGAGATACTCCTTCCCGCGCTGAGCGCATGCCGCTTGTCGAGTGCCGTCGAGCCTTATCGGGCCGACAGCGCAAGGAAACGCGGCCACCCGTCGTTCGGGTGGCCGCGTTTCGGGTCGTGCAGTCTCAGGGCTCTTCCGAGCAGCGGCAACGCTCGATGTCCGCACCGAGCGTTGCCAGCTTCTCCTCGAGGCGATAGTAGCCTCGGTCAAGATGGTACGCCTCGCTGATGTCCGAAACGCCCTCAGCGCTGAGTGCGGCGATCACGAGGGCCGCTGCTGCACGCAGGTCCGACGCGCGCAGACTCGCGCCCGTCAGGCGCGGCGTGCCGGTGACGAGCGCCGTGCGCCCCTCGATCTTGATATCGGCACCCATCCGCCGCAGTTCCGGCACCTGCATGTACCGGTTCTCAAAAACGGTTTCCGTGATGACAGATGTACCGTGTGCACGGATCAGAGCCGCCATCAGGGGAGCCTGCAGATCGGTGGGAAAGCCGGGGTGCGGCATCGTCTTGACATCGATTGCAGTCAAGGGCTCTTGAGCGGAGATGCGCACATAGTCGCCGGCATCTTCAAAGGCGGCGCCAGCTTCGCGCAGCTTGGCCAGAAGAGGCTTGAGATGCTCCGAGACGATCGGTCCGACCGTCACGTCGCCGCCAGTCGCCGCGCCGGCAATCAGGTAGGTGCCAGCTTCGATACGATCCGGGATGACCTGGTAGGTCGCACCGTGCATGCGGCTCTGCCCGCGGACCCTCAGTTCCGGCGTGCCGGCGCCGCGCACCTCGCCGCCCAGGGCGTTGAGGAAGTTGGCGAGGTCCACCACCTCAGGCTCCTGCGCGGCGTTCTGGATCACGGTCCAACCATCGGCCAGCGACGACGCCATGAGCAGGTTCTCGGTCGCACCGACGCTGGGAAAGTCGAGGTAGATGTTGGCGCCGTGCAGGCGCGGTGCCCTGAACTCGATGTAACCGTTGCCTGACTCGACGTCAGCTCCGAGCGCCTGCAAGCCCTTGAGATGGAGGTCAATGGGGCGCGAGCCGATCGCGCAGCCACCCGGGAGCGGCACGCGCGCGACGCCGAAGCGCGCGAGAAGGGGCCCGGCGATCAGGAAGGAAGCTCTCATGCGGCGGACGAGATGTTCCGGTGCCGCAAACGGATCGACGTCCCTGGCCTCGATCATGAGTCCCCGGCCATCCCGCTCGGTCTCTACACCGATCGACAAGAGCACGCGGCGGAGCGTGTCGACATCGTGCAGCCAGGGAATGCCCGGTAGAGTGACGGGCTCCGCGGTCAGAAGCGTCGCGGCCATCACAGGCAACGTGGCGTTCTTTGAAGCCTCGACCTGGATCTCGCCTTGCAGCGGACGACCGCCGCGCACGACGATTTCCGGCAGTTGGCCGACCTGACGAACTTCCGTGTCTCTATCACTCATGCCTCATGGCTCCTTCTTGCGCGGGCAGCCGGTTCACGGTTCCGATCCCGGGATGGTCGGCGTCGCGAGGACCGCCTTCGCACCGTGCGCACTATCGTACGTGATCTCCACCGCGAGGTTCATGGACACGCCACCGATCGCCACTTCAGGGTCGCGGCCAGGCACGTCGGCCAGAGCCAAAAGTCCTTTGGGCCCGTGGACAAGCCCACGCTGCACGGCCCCGATCCGGCCAAGAGCCCTGCGCACCTCGGCCGGCGATGGCCGCTCTGGCAGCGTCGTGACCATCGTGACCTCCACCTGACGCGGACCGCAGGGTGGCGTCGCACTTGCGGCGAGGGCTCCGCCGATGGCGTCGGCGGAAACTTCTACGTCTGTGGCGCAGACGAGGGTCAGAGCCGAGTCCTGCGGCACATAGGCGATACGGGCGAACCGGTTGCCACTCCTGGCCACATAGAGCTCTCCATTGCCCAGCTGCGATGCACGCCAGGAAGCGCCGGGAAGGATCTCCTGTTCAAGAATTCGGACAGGCGGCTTCTTTTTGACGGTAGATGTCGAAAAAACCTCCACCTGTGCTGTGCCCGACTCCGCGCCAAGGCTTCTGGCGATCGGCCACAAGGCACTGGCGTTCGAGGCTCTGGCACCGTTTGCAGAAGCCGACATAACCATGGCGCCAACAAGCGACATAAGCAATGGCAAGGCACGCATTCCGGACCCTCCCGGAAACGAGCCTTGCCATCATCAGCCAGGGCTATACGGCGGTTGTCTTCTTGGACTCCTCGGCGAGCTGCATGCGAACCAGGGCACGCTGCAAGGCGAGTTCCGCCCGCACGATGTCGACATCGGCCGCGTGCTCCTTCAGTCGCTCCTCGGCGCGCTCCTTGGCAGCGCGCGCCCGATTGACGTCGATTTCCTCCGGGCGCTCCGCGGTCCGCGCGAGAACGGTCACCTGGTCGCCGCGCACCTCGAGGAATCCCCCGGTTACGGCATAGCGTTCGCGTCCTGCCGGCGTGCGGATCTCGAGCACCGACGGCCTGATCGCCGTCACGAGCGGAATGTGGTGGGGCAGGATGCCGAGATCACCGTCCGCACCTCGGACGAGGACCATCTCGGCGTCTGTCCGCACGAGTTCCCGCTCCGGCGTCACGACCGAGACCGGGACGGTGGTGGCCATACTAGAGGCTCCTTCCCCGCTCGACCGCCTCGTCGATGGTGCCGACGTAGCGGAATACCTGCTCCGGGAGATCGTCATGACGGCCTTCGAGGATCTCCTTGAAGCCGCGCACGGTCTCCTTGATCGGCACGTACTTGCCCGGCACGTTCGTGAACTGCTCCGCAACGAAGTTCGGCTGCGAGAGGAAGTTCTGGATCTTGCGGGCACGGGCCACCGTGACCTTGTCGTCTTCGGAGAGCTCGTCCATGCCGAGGATGGCGATGATATCCTGCAGCTCCTTGTACCGCTGCAGGACGGCCTGCACGCCACGCGCAATCTGGTATCTCTCCTCGCCCACGATGCGCGGGTCGAGAATGCGCGAGGTGGACGCCAGGGGGTCCATGGCCGGGTAGAGGCCTCGGGCCGCAATGGCGCGGTCCAGGTTCGTCGTGGCGTCGAGGTGCGCGAAGGTGGTGGCCGGCGCGGGGTCCGTGTAGTCGTCGGCGGGGACGTAGATCGCCTGGATCGACGTGACGCTGCCGCGCTTCGTCGATGTGATGCGCTCCTGCAGCTGGCCGACGTCGGTCGCCAGAACGGGCTGGTAGCCCACGGCGGACGGCATGCGGCCGAGCAGGGCGGAAACCTCGGAGCCCGCCTGGATGAAGCGGAAGATGTTGTCGATGAAGAGCAGCACGTCCCGGTTCTCGACGTCGCGGAAGTACTCCGCCATCGTGAGGCCCGAAAGGCCGACGCGCATGCGTGCGCCGGGCGGCTCGTTCATCTGGCCGTAGACCATGGCGGTCTTCGAGATGACGCCCGACTCCTTCATCTCGTTCCAGAGGTCGTTGCCCTCGCGGGTGCGCTCACCGACGCCGGCGAACACCGAGATGCCGCCGTGTTCCGTAGCGATGTTGTGGATGAGTTCCATGATCAGAACCGTCTTGCCCACGCCCGCGCCGCCGAAGAGCCCGATCTTGCCGCCCTTCGGGTACGGAGCGAGGAGGTCGACGACCTTGAGGCCCGTCTCGAGCACCTCGGTCGTGGAGGCCTGCTCTTCGATGCCCGGCGCGTCGCGGTGGATCGGAAGACGCTCCTTGGTCTGCACGGGGCCCATCTTGTCCACCGGCTCGCCAAGGACGTTGAAGACGCGACCGAGTGTCTCGGGGCCGACCGGAACCGAGATCGGACCTTCGAGGTCGGTCACGTCCGCGCCGCGGATGAGGCCATCGGTCGACGACATGGCGATGCAGGAGACGCGATTGTCCCCTAGGTGGTGTACCACCTCGGCCGTGAGTGAGAGCTTCTGCCCTGCCTTGGGCTCAGCATCGATGCGCACGGCATTGTAGAGCTTCGGGAGCTCGCCGGCCGGGAACTCGACGTCCACGACCGGACCGATGACCCGGACGACCTTGCCGACTGCCACTTGGCCTTCCCTTCCCTTCGGAGATTACTGAAGCGCGTTGGCGCCGCCGACGATCTCAGCGATTTCGTTGGTGATGGCCGCCTGACGAAGGCGGTTCAGAAGCAGGACGAGGTTGCGGATGAGGTCTTCGCTGTTGCGTGTGGCGGAGTCCATCGCCGTCATGCGCGCGCCCCACTCGGAGGCCTTGGACTCGAGAAGCGCCCTGTAGAGCGAGGCGTAGAGGTAGTGCGGCACAAGTTCCTCCAGCACCGCCTCGGCATCGGGCTCGTAGATGTACTGTCGGCTTCCGCCGCCCTGCGGTCGCTCCACCGGCAGGAGCTGCTGCACGACGGGGCGCTGCGTCATGGCCGAAACGAACTGGGCGTAGACAAGGCGCACCTCGTCCACCTCGCCGCTCACGAATGCCCGGACGATGTCCTCGCCCAAGGCCTGCGCCTGGTAGTAGCGCGGGTAGTCCCCGATACCGATGTACTCCTTGGCGATGTGGTGGCCCCGGTGGCGCAGGTAGTCCCTGCCCTTGCGCCCGACCGCGAAGAAGACCTGGTCGCCGCCCGGGCGGATCTCCTGCTGCAGGCGCCGCAGGATGCTCGCATTGAACGGTCCGGACAGGCCCCGGTCGCCCGTCAGGACGACATAGCCCACCTTTTGCACGGGGCGCGGGCGAAGCAGCGGCATGCGCGATGCGCTGGCGTCCTGCGCCACAGAGCGCAAGGCGTCTTCGATGCGCTCGGCGTAGGGTCTCGCGGCCTGGGCACTATCCTGGGCACGGCGCAATTTGGCCGCCGCAACCATCTTCATCGCCTGGGTGATCTTGCGCGTGTTCTCGACGCTGCGAATGCGGCGTCTGATATCGCGCAGGCCCTGCGGCATCTCTGCCCCTCCTAGCCCTCGAAGACCTTGCGGAATTCCTCGACGGCCGCCTTGAGCGCGGCGTCGGTCTCGTCGCTGAGGCGCTGCTCGTCGCGAATCTGCTTGAGAAGCCCGCCCGCCGCGCGCAGGTGGCTCAGGAGCCCCTGGGCGAAGGCGGCGACCCGGTCGAGCGCGATGTCGTCGATGTAGCCGTGCGTCCCGGCGTAGAGCAGCGCAACCTGCTCCTCCACGGGGTACGGCTTGTACTGCGGCTGCTTCAGAAGCTCCGTCATGTGCTGACCGCGGGAGATCGCCTGCTGCGTCGACTTGTCGAGGTCCGAGCCGAACTGGGCGAATGCCTGCAGCTCGCGGAAGC
>JAJYNV010000266.1 GCA_021786135.1 Bacillota bacterium | reverse complement strand
AGACGGCATGTTCGCGAACGACCTCGCGGGCGACCTGCCGGCGGACGGCGTCGTGACCGGAACCGGCCGGATAGCGGGCCGGCCGGTCGCGCTGATGGCGAATGACTCCACCGTCAAGGCTGGATCCTGGGGCAGCCGCACCGTCGAGAAGATCCTGCGCATCCAGGAGACGGCGATGCGACTCGAGGTGCCGCTCTTCTACCTCGTGGACTCAGCCGGCGCGCGCATCACCGACCAGGTGGAAATGTTCCCGGGCAGGCGGGGCGCCGGTCGGATCTTCTACAACCAGGTGCAGCTTTCCGGTCGCATCCCGCAGATCTGCATCCTCTTCGGCCCGAGCGCGGCCGGCGGGGCCTACATTCCCGCCTTCACCGACGTGACGATCATGGTGGAGGGCAACGCCTCCATGTACCTAGGCTCGCCGCGCATGGCCGAGATGGTCATAGGCGAGAAGGTCTCGCTTGAGGAGATGGGCGGCGCGCGCATGCACGCCAGCGTGAGCGGTCTCGGCGACGCGCTCCTGCCAACGGAGCAGGAGGCGATCGCCTGGGCGAAGCGCTACTTCGCCTTCATGCCGCAGAACTTCCGCGCAGAGCCCGCGGCACGGCCGTCGGACGCACCGGTTGCGAAGGATCTTGCGGCGATCATCCCGGAAAACCAGAACCAGCCCTTCGACATGCACGAACTGATCGATGGCCTGCTCGACCGGGAGAGCTTCCTCGAGATCAAGGAGCTCTACGCGCCCGAACTGATCGTGGGTCTTGGCCGCCTCGACGGGCGGGTGGTGGGTGTCGTCGCCAACCAGCCAAGCGTGAAGGGCGGCGTGCTTTTCGTCGACTCGTCCGACAAGGCCGCGCGCTTCATCTGGCTTTGCGATGCCTTCTCGATCCCTCTTGTCTTCCTTTCGGACGTGCCCGGTTTCATGATCGGCACCAAGGTGGAGCGGCAGGGCATCATCCGACATGGCGCCAAGCTCATCACCGCGGTCTCTGAGGCTACCGTGCCGAAGTATTGCGTCGTGGTGCGCAAGGCCTACGGCGCTGGGCTCTACGCCATGGCCGGCCCCGCGTTCGCGCCCGAGGCAACGATCGCGCTGCCTACGGCGCAGATCGCCGTGATGGGGCCGGAGGCCGCGGTCAACGCGGTCCACTACAACCACATCCAGGAGCTGCCGCCAGCCGAGCGGCCAGCTTTTGTCGCCCAGGAACGTGAGCGTTACCGTCAGGACATCGACATCAGGCGCCTCGCGTCGGAGTTGATCGTCGACAGCATCGTGCCTCCCGAAGAGCTGCGCGACGAGCTCACGCGACGATTGGCGGGGACGGCGAGCCGCAGCGTGGAGCGGGCGCCGAAGCGCCACGGCGTTCCACCTGTGTAGGAGGTGTTCCGAACGCGAGAGGTCACACTGCGTGAAGTCGGACTGCGCGATGGACTGCAGGCAGAAGATCGTATCCTCCCGACAGCCGACAAGCTGGTCCTCCTAGATGCCCTTGCCGCGACCGGACTCCGGCGCCTCGAGGTCACGTCGTTCGTGCACCCGAAGGCCATCCCGCAGCTCGCGGACGCGGAAGACTTCCTGGCGGCGGCCCATAAGCCGCCGGGGCAGGTCTGGTCCGCCCTCGTGCCGAACGAACGCGGCGCCGCACGGGCGGCCAAGGCAGATCTGATCGACGAATGGACGTTCTTCCTGTCCGCCTCCGAGGCACATAACCAGGCGAACGTCCGCATGTCGGTCGAGGATTCCCTCAGGGGAGCGGCGCTGGTAGCCGAGGCCGCAAGCCAGGCCGGGCGAGCCATTTCTGGCGTCGTGGCCACGAGCTTCGTCTGCCCCTACGCCGGCCTGACGCCGGTCGAGGATGTGGTGCAGGTGGCGCGCAGGCTGTTCGGACTCGGCTATAGGCGCCTTCTCTTCGGCGATACGATCGGCGCTGCATCGCCAGCCATGGTGCGACGGCTGGTCAGGGCACTGCAGGACGCGCTGCCCGAGGCGGAGCTCGGCCTCCACTTCCACAACACGCGCGGCCAGGCACCAGCGAACGCACTGGCCGGAGCCGACGAAGGGGTGCGCCTCTTCGACGGTTCGATCGGCGGCATGGGGGGCTGCCCCTATGCCCCCGGCGCGACCGGAAACGTGGCGACCGAAGACCTGTGCTGGCTCTTCGAGGCGGAGGGCTACGCGACAGGACTCGACCTGCCGGCCATGGCGGTGGCGGCCCGCACGGCGGAGCGCCTTGTCGGACGCCCGCTGCCCGGTGCCGTGATGCGCACCTTCGAGGAGGTGAGCTGCAGTGGCGGTTGATGTGACGCGAGGTGCGATCGCGAGGGTGGTGCTCAACCGTCCGGAGCGGCGCAACGCGCTGGACGCAGAGAGCCTCCGCCTTCTGGCGGAGGCGTTTCAGAGTCTCGGAGCCGACACAGAGGTCCGCGTGATCGTCGTATCGGGCGCAGGGGGCAACTTCTGCGCCGGCGCCGACCTCGCCGAGGTGCGCCGGGCGGATGGGATGGCCGCGCGGCGCACCTATTTCGGCGGCGTCGCCGACGTCATCCGGAGCATGCGTGCGGCGCGGAAACCGATCATCGTGGCGGTCGAGGGCTACTGCCTCGCCGGCGCCATGGGCATCCTCGCGGCCGCGGACCTCGCCTACGCCACAGAGGATGCGAAGTTCGGTCTGCCCGAGGTGCAGATCGGCCTCTTTCCGATGGTGGTGCTGGCGCCGCTCGCGCGCCTCACTGGACTGCGCGCCCTCTCCGACCTCGCCCTGACAGGACGGCGCGTCGATGCGCCTGAAGCGCTGCGCATCGGACTCCTCAACGCGGTGGTCGAGCAGGGGAAACTTGATGCGGCCGTGGAAGAGAAGGCACTGTCCCTGGCCTCGCTGAGCCCCTTCGTCCTCGCGATGGGCAAGGAGGCGCTCTCAGAGGTGGGCGATCAGCCGTTTCCGAGCGCGCTCCGCTATCTGCAAGGCATGGTCAGCCAGGTGGCGTCGAGCGAGGACGGGCAGGAGGGTGTCGCGGCCTTCCTCGAGAAGAGGAAACCGCAGTGGCGGGGACGTTGAAAGGTGGAGGCAAGAGCGTGCGGATTGCGGAACTGGGCGGTGCCGTAGGTGAGCGCGTGGAGATCAGGGGCTGGGTCCTGAGCCTCCGCAAGAGCGGCGGCATCCGCTTCCTGGTGGTGCGGGACGGCTCAGGCCAGGTCCAGATGGTTCTGCGAGAGAAGGAAGTGTCGCCCGAGGTCTGGGAGGCGACCGGCTCGCTGGGGATTGAGACGTCGATTGTCGCGCGCGGCCGCTGCCGTGCCGACCTGCGGGCGCCTTCGGGTGTCGAAGTCGACCTCGACGACGTGGAAGTCGTCGGCGCAAGTCATGACTACCCCATCCAGCCGAAGGAGCACGGTGTGGATTTCCTCCTGGATCGTCGTCACCTCTGGCTGCGGAGCCAGCGCCAGGCGGCTATCCTTCGCGTGCGCAGCCGCTTTGAGCAGGCGATTAGGAGCTGGCTTGATGAGCACGACTTCATCGCGGCGGACACGCCGATCCTGACGCCTTCGGCATGCGAAGGCACGACGACGCTTTTCGAGACGACCTACTTCGAACAGAAGGCATACCTGTCGCAGAGCGGACAGCTCTATAACGAGGCCCTGGCGCAGGCGCTCGGCAAGGTGTACTGCTTCGGCCCGGCCTTCCGCGCCGAACGGTCGAAGACGCGCCGCCATCTGATCGAGTTCTGGATGGTCGAGCCCGAGATGGCGTTCACTGATCTCGACGGCTGTCTCGAAACGGTCGAGGAGATGCTGAGCTACGCCATCGCGCAACTGGTCGAACGCTGCTCGGACGAGCTCAGGCTCCTGGGCAGAGATCCCGAGGAGCTGGCGCAGGTCAAGGCGCCTTTCCCGCGAATCTCCTACGACGACGCGCTCGGCATCTTGCGCGAAGACGGCCTCGAGATCCCCTGGGGCGAGGATTTCGGAGCACCGCACGAAGCGGCGATCTCGCAGCGCTTCAAGTTGCCTGTTTTCGTCCATCGCTATCCGACGCAGGCGAAGGCCTTCTACATGAAGCCCGACCCGGAGCGGCCGGACGTCGTGCTCAGCGCGGACCTGCTGGCGCCGGAAGGCTATGGCGAGATCGTCGGTGGCGGGCAGCGCATCGACGACTACGGCCTTCTGCTGCAGCGACTGCACGAGCAGGACTTGCCCGAAGAGGATTATGATTGGTACCTGGACCTGCGGCGGTACGGATCGGTGCCGCACTCGGGCTTCGGCCTGGGCATCGAGCGTACGCTGGCCTGGATACTGAAGCTTGAGCACGTGCGTGAGACGATCCCGTTCCCGCGCATGCTCTATAGGCTGCGACCCTAGTCGGACGGGGTGATGGCGGCGTGGCCGGAATCGGCGCGGAACTCAGGGCGGCGCGCGAAGCGCGGGGTATGTCGATCGCCGCGGTGCAGCAGGAGCTGCACATCCGTGAAAGGTATCTCGAGGCTCTCGAGCGCGACGACTACGATCAATTCCCGGGCGATGTCTACGCCCGTGGGTTTCTGAGAAGCTACGCACGCTACCTCGGCCTTGACGCCGAGCCTCTGCTGGAGCAGATGCCCAAGCGGCCCGCAGAACCTGAGCCTCTTCCGCTTGAAGCGAACGAACCGCCGCGGCGGCCCCAGATGCGTCCGATGACCGTCGGCCGGGGCAGCAGCCAGTGGCCCTGGGTCGTCATACCGCTGATCTTCCTCGTGGCACTGCTCTATTTCGTCGGTTCGCATCCGGGCCTCTTTGGAGGTACCGAGACGAAGCCTCCCACCGTGAGCACCACGACGCAGCCGAAGGGCCATGTCAAGCAGCAGAAGAAGAAGCACAAGACCAAGACCCAAGCGGTGGCGCTGACGCCGGCAGCGCCTTCGCAGGGCCCGTACGGCGGGCCGGAGGCGAACTATACCGTCCCGTCGGGACCGATCACGCTGACAGTGCAGCTGACCGCCCCCTGCTACGTCTACGTCGACATCGACAGCGCGCCGACACCACAGTCCGCGACGGTGCAGACGTCAGGCACCCTGCAGTACACCGCTCAACAAAGCATCGTGATCAAGGTCGGTAACCCGCCGGCCGCGACGCTCGAGGTGGACGGGCAGGCGGTGCCGCTGCAGGGCAGCCAAGCGCAGTCTGTCGGCATATCGGTGCAGCAGGGCGGGTAGGTAGCCATGCGCGGCGCATGCTAACCTCCTGGAGGGGTGGACATGCGCCGCTTTTCTGTGCTCGCGATCATCGGGCTCCTGCTCGGCGGCCTCTCGCCAGCAGCCGTGGCGTCGTCGTCGCCCCAGCCGCCCCGCATCACATCCGGGGCGGCCGTGCTGATCGACGCGACGAGCGGCGAGGTGCTCTACAGCCGCTCGGCGTACGTGCGCCGCTCGCCTGCCAGCACGACGAAACTGCTCACGGCTCTCGTCGCCGTGCGTGAGGGACGGCTCGGACAGGTCGTGGAGGTATCGAGGGAGTCGGCCGCGGTGCCCGGTTCCAGCGCGCATCTGCGCGCGGGGGACCGCTATACGCTGCGTGAACTTCTGGAGGGGATGCTGCTGCGCTCCGGCAACGATGCCGCGCATGCCATCGCGACCGCCGTGTCACCCGATGTGCCCAGGTTCGCCGAGCGCATGAACCGCACGGCGCTTGCGATCGGCGCGCGTCAGACGCATTTTGTCAATCCGCATGGACTGACCGCGGCCCACCACTACACCAGCGCTGCCGACCTGGCCAGGATCGCCCAAGTGGCGCTCCGGCAGGGTGAAGTGCGGCGGATCGTGG
Organism: Bacillota bacterium; assembly: GCA_021786135.1. Taxonomy (GTDB): domain Bacteria; phylum Bacillota; class Sulfobacillia; order JAJZYS01; family JAJYTV01; genus JAJZQO01. Next base: position 1,924 of record JAJYNV010000266.1, on the reverse strand, counting down.
CGTCTCAGGAGCTCACATTGACGCCGCAGGACGGGCACGGACGCCCCATCCGCAACACGAACTCGCTTCTCGGCAGCTACCTTGGCGCGGATGGCGCGAAGACCGGTACCACAAACGCCGCCGGCAAATGCCTCATAGCGTCCGCGAGGCGGGGGGATGTCCACCTGATCGCCGTGCTGCTCAAGGGCGGTGATCGCTACGGTGATGCGATCAGACTCCTCGACTGGGGGTTCGCGCGCGATGGTGGCGCTTTCGTCCTGCCAAAGGGTCGCGTCGTGGGCCGGCTCCCGGACGGCAGGCCGCTCGTGCTAGGCCGACGGCTCGCCGGAACGCTCCTCGACGGCCAGCCGCTGCGTCTGCGCGTACAGCGCATGTCCGGGCGGCTGCCGGATGGAGGCCTCGCAGGTGTCGCCGTCCTGACCCGTGGCACGGAACCGATTGCAGCTGCACCGGTGCTCACGCCGAAGGCCCGGCTGCCATGGTGGTTCTCGCCAGTGCGCAGGCTTCTCCCTCGGGCCGTTGACCCGGGTTCCCTTCACTCCCTATAATCTCATCGGATGTCAGGGCTGTTCTGATCGGGCAGGGGGCCGCCGGCAGGCGGTCCCCCAGTGTGCCTAGGGAAGGGGTCAGGGTTCGTTGGCGAAGATCGTCGGCATCGACCTGGGCACGACCAACTCGGTGGTCGCGGTGATGGAGGGCGGCCAGCCGACCGTCATCGTGAACGCTGAAGGGTCACGCACGACGCCGTCCGTCGTCGCGTTCCAGAAGGGCGGAGAGAGGCTCGTCGGCCAGCTGGCGCGCCGGCAGGCGGTACTGAATTCGGAGAACACGGTGGCATCGGTCAAGCGTTTCATCGGGCGCCGCTATGATGAAGTCGAGCTGGAGCGCAAGCGCATGCCGTACCGAGTGACGCGCGGTGGGAACGGTGAAGCGCGCATCGACGTGCCGGCCGCAGGCAAGGAGATGTCGCCCGAGGAGATCTCGGCTGCGGTCCTGCAGAAGCTCAAGGGCGACGCCGAGCGGTACCTGGGCGAGACCGTGAGCCAGGCTGTCATCACCGTTCCGGCCTACTTCAACGATGCGCAGCGTCAGGCGACCAAGGACGCCGGCCGGATCGCAGGCCTCGAAGTGCTGCGCATCATCAACGAGCCGACGGCGGCGGCGCTCGCCTACGGCCTCGACAAGAAGAAGGATGAGACCATCCTCGTCTTCGACCTCGGTGGCGGCACGTTCGACGTCTCCATCCTCGAGGTGGGCGACGGTGTGTTTGAGGTCAAGTCGACGAGCGGCGACACGCACCTCGGCGGCGACGACTATGACGAGCGTATCGTCAATTGGATGGTCGACGAGTTCAAGAAGCAGCAGGGCATCGACCTGCGCGCCGACCGCCAGGCCCTGCAGCGTCTGCTGGAGGCTGCGGAGAAGGCGAAGATCGAGCTCTCCAGCATGAGCGAGACATCGATCAGCCTGCCGTTCATCACGGCGGACCAGAACGGCCCCAAGCACCTCGACCTGCGGTTCAGCCGCGCGCGCTTCGAGGAGATCACTCGCGACCTCACCGAGCGCTGCGCCGCTCCTGTCCGTCAGGCTCTGTCGGACGCCGGGCTCAGCGAGCGGCAGATCGACGAAGTCGTGCTGGTGGGCGGATCGACGCGCATGCCGGTGATCCAGGAACTGGTGCAGAAGTTGACGGGCAAAGAGCCGAACCGTGGCGTCAACCCGGATGAGGTGGTTGCCGTGGGCGCGGCCATTCAGGCAGGCGTGCTCGCCGGCGAGGTCAAGGACATCGTGCTGCTCGACGTCACGCCGCTCTCGCTCGGCATCGAGACGCTCGGCGGCGTCATGACGAAGTTGATCGAACGCAACACCACGATTCCGACGCGCAAGAGCCAGACCTTCACGACGGCAGCCGATGGCCAGACGT
>JAJYNV010000326.1 GCA_021786135.1 Bacillota bacterium | reverse complement strand
GCTTCACGGGTGCGGACCTGGCGAACACGCTCAACGAGGCAGCCCTGCTGGCGGCCCGTCGCCGCAAGAAGCGCGTCGGCATGGCGGAACTCGATGAAGCCATCGAGCGCACCATCGCGGGGCCGCAGAAGAAGAGCCGTGTCATGAACGAGAAGGAAAAGCGGCAGGTCGCATTCCACGAAGTAGGTCACGCATTGGTCGGTCACCTTCTGCCGCACGCGGACCCTGTGGTCAAGGTGACCATCATCCCGCGCGGCATGGGGCTCGGCTATACACTGCAGATGCCGAACGAGGACCGCTACCTGATATCCAAGGAAGAGATCCTGGACCGCATCACCGGAGCCTTGGGTGGCCGGGCCGCGGAAGAGATCATCTTCGGCGAGATTACTTCGGGCGCGGCCGACGACCTCGACAAGGTGACGAAGATGGCCCGTCGCATGATCACGGAGTTTGGCATGTCGGAGGCCCTTGGGCCGATGACATACGGCACCAAGCAGGACCAGGTCTTCCTTGGTCGCGACCTGATGCGCGACCGCAACTACTCGGAGGAAATTGCGGCGATGATCGATCGCGAAACCCGCCGTGTGGTGCAGGAGTGCTACCAGCGTGCGAAGCAGGTCCTGCAGGACAATCGCCAGACCCTGCACCGCATCGCGGAGAAGCTTCTCGAAGTGGAGACGATCGAGGGCTCGGAACTCGAAGCGATGATCGAGGGCAAGGAACTGGCCATCTGAGAAGAGATTGTTCGGACAGGGAGCGCATCCTGAGGATGCGCTCCCTGTGTTTTTCGTACGCTCTTCGCGTCCGGTGGTGAATGGTCGGGGATAGGCGCCCCTTCCCACTGATGCAGGATCGTACCTAGGTACATGGTCAATGTATTGAAAAAGAGGGCATGACGGTGGCAAAATTGTCTCGAAAGGGGAGCAAATCATGGAGATCCAAGGTCTGCCGCTCTGCCCTGGCTGCGGCGCAGGCATGCAGGTCATAGAACTTCGCTGTCCGCGCTGCGCGACGACAGTGCAAGGGGAGTTCCGTCCAGGGCTCTTCGGCCTGACGCCTGCACAGCAGCTGTTCGCAGAACGGTTTCTCACCGCGCGCGGCAATCTCAAGGAGCTTGAGCGAGAGTACACCATCTCCTACCAGGCGCTACGCGGTCAGCTGGACGAGGTCGTGGCTGCATTGGCGCCGCCTGTGCGGGGCGGGCGGGATGTGGTGTTGCAACGGTTGCGACGTGGCGAGCTGCGGGCAGACGAAGCGTTGCGCCTGCTCGAACGTCAGGTGCCGGAGGGAGAGAGCGAGGGTCGCTGAAGGAGGATGCCGGATGGGAGACTTCGAACGCCGCGTTTTGCGGCTCGTATCCGAGGGGAAGATCACGGCCGAGGAGGGAGAGGAGCTTCTTCGGTCGCATGAGCACGGCACCCTGCGGGACCTGCGGACGGTGGTGGAGGATAGACTGTCAGGGGTCGGGAAGGTCGTGCGCGAACATACCGAGGCGGACGTGCAGGAACTTCTGCGCGCGGAGCTCCCGGATTCGGAAGAGCCGCTCGAACTGCGCGTTTCCGGAGATTTCGGGCTCACGCTGCTGCCTGGAGACGCAGGCGTCTGCAAGGCGGTCTGGAGTGTGGGACGACCGCTGTTCGGCGACGTCCCGCCACCGCCGGAGGTGCGGCTTCAGGGTCGCACGCTGCGCGTCGAGGGCCGCGCGCGGTACGGATTCGGCATCGGGTTGCCGTTCGGAGGCTATGCTCTGGACATCTATCTGCCGGCGGGGACCCACCTCACCGGCTCCATCGCCCAGCGTCTCGGTCGGGTGCGCATCGATGACCTGCCGGTCGACTCACTCCGCCTTGATACGCAAAACGGTCGCGTCCAGGTGGAGGTGCCGAGTATCGGTGATCTGCAGGTGGCATCGCGAAACGGATCGATCGAGGTCTCCGCTCGCGACGCGGGCAAGGTCCGCGTCGACGTCTACAACGGCCGCGTAGCGTTGCGCGGGGCGCTGCAGGACGTGGACGCCATGACGCGCAACGGTCGCATCGAAGCCGATCTCCAGCCGGTGCGGGCTGGACGCTGCCGTCTCCAGACGCTCAATGGCGCCGTCGAGCTTGAACTTGCGCGGGGCATCGCCTGTGAGGTTTCGGCGGAAACGGTGCATGGACCGATCTCGGTCGATATGCCGGACCTGACGGTCCAGGAGGATGTGCGGGACTTCAGTCGCAGGCGCCTGCGCGGTCGGACGACGGGTGGCGACGGAGAACTCATGGCGGATGTGAGCACGACGAACGGTGCGGTGCGCATCGTGCAGCACGCGCGTTGACAGGAGAATCATCGCGTCGGTAAGAATAGGGGCGTCATTGTTTCGAACACCGAAGGGAGGGAGGCCGGGCTCTGCCCGGCCGAACTGTTGGCGTTCATCGAGACACCCCTTGAGCCAGGTGCGTCACTCTTTCTCTGGTCCACGCCGAAATTCAAGACGACCACCGTGCGGGTGTTGCTGCGCATGCCGCTCGACGACGGGGCCAGTGCCGGCGCGCTGGTGCCTATGGTGCTTCAGCGCGGCACCCGGGCCCTGCCGCAGACAATCCTGCTCTCGCGCCGCCTCGATATGCTCTTTGGCGCGGAACTGCGCGCCGACGTGCTCAAGTACGGCGAGGAGCAGATCGTAATCTTCCACCTGGAAGTTGCGAACGGATCCTACCTTTCGGGCGAAGACCCGCTGTCCGAGGCCCTTGCCCTGCTGGGCGACGTGCTGACGCAGCCACCGCTCGAATCCGGCGGCTTGCGCGCTGAGTGGGTGGGCCAGGAACGCGAGAACCTGCGCCGCCGCATCCAGGGTATCTACAGCGACAAGGCCCACTACGCCCAACTGCGCCTCGTCGAGGCGATGTGCAGCGGTGAACCCTACGCCATCCCGCGCCTTGGGAGGCTCGAGGACCTGGACCGGCATACGGGTGAAAGCCTCTGGCGGCATTGGCAGGAGACGGTTGTCCACGCACCAGCAGCCATCTACATGGTCGGTGCCCTAGGGCAAACAGAGGCGGAGGATCATGCACGTCAACTCCTTGAGCGCATGGGACGGCGCGAGGTGCGGGCGCCAGGGTCCGTGACGCTGCACAGGGCTCCGACCCAGCCACGCGATGTGCACGAGCGCCAGACGATCGCGCAGGGCAAGCTCGCGATCGGCTTCACGACGAACCTTCATGCGTCCGATCCCGGCTATCCTGCCCTCGCGATGATGAACGGCATCTATGGTGGGTTCAGTCACTCGCGTCTCTTCCAGGAGGTGCGCGAGCGCCACTCGCTGGCCTACTACGCGCAGTCACAGGTCGATGGCGTGAAGGGGCTCCTCTTCGTCCATCTCGGCGTCGCATCGGAAGTGCGGCAGGCTGCCCAGGATCTCGTCTTGCAGCAGCTCGACGTCGTGCGTCGCGCGGAGTTCCAGCCGCAGGAGCTCGAGGACACGTTCAAGGGCATCGCGACCCAGATCGAGCAGTCGGCCGACGCGCCCAGCGAGGCCATCATGGCCGACTTCGAATTGCGCTCCGCTGGCCGTCCCACCGAACCCGAGCGCCGCATCGCAGCCCTGGCGGCCGTACGGGCGGCAGATGTCGCCGAGGCGGCACAGGGCCTGTCGCTGGACACGGTCTACTTCCTGGATGGAGAGGGGGACGGCGACGGCAATGGCGATGCGCATTGAGGTGCCGGCCCTGCGCGAGGAGATCTGGCAAGAGGTCCTGCCTTCGGGGCTGGCCTGTTACGTGCTGCCGAAGCCGGGTTTCGCCACGCGTTACGCAAGCTTCTCCACGCGCTACGGCTCCTGCGACCAGACGTTCATGGGGTCGGATGGGCAGGTGCGGGAGACGCCCGCCGGAATTGCGCACTTCCTCGAGCACAAATTGTTTGAGGAGGAGGACGGCAACGTATCTGAGCGCTTCTCTGCCTTGGGCGCGATGGCGAACGCCTACACGAACTACGGCGCCACGAGCTATCTCTTTTCCACGACCGAGCACTTCCAGGAGGCCCTTGACCTCCTTCTCCACTTCGTCCAGGAGCCCTATTTCACCGAGGCGAACGTACACAAGGAACAGGGCATCATCGCCGAGGAACTGCGCATGTACCTCGACGACCCGCGCTCCGTGGTGTTTCAGAACCTGCTGGCCGCGCTCTATCAGCGCCACCCGGTGCGCGTGGAGATCGGCGGCACGCTGGATTCCATTCAGCATATCGGCCCGCAGGAGCTCTTTCTCTGTCACCGGGCCTTCTACCAGCCGGGCAACATGGTGCTGATGGTTGCTGGAGACGTCGATCCTGCCGAGGTCTTCGGGATGGCGCGTCGCGCAGTTGGTGCAGCTGGCGCCGCAGCCGTCCGCAGGATCTATCCGGAAGAGCCACGGGCAGTCGCGGCAGAGATGAAGCGTCAGCGCATGGCGGTGGGCGTACCTCTGATCGCGATCGGATTCAAGGACGACCCTGCTCCGTCTGAAGATGCCCTCCGGCGTGAAGTGACGATGGAGATCCTGCTCGACGTGCTGTTCGGCTCGTCGTCCGAGATTCACCGCCAGCTCTACGAAGAGGGACTGATCGGCCAGCAGTTCTCCTCGAGCTACTTCTCGGGCGATGGATATGCAGCGTCCGTGCTGGGCGGACCGACGCCCGATCCTGATCGCCTCCTCGCGCGCGTCGAAGGACTGCTGGCGGAGGCGGTCGCAAAAGGTCTTGATCCGCGCGACGTGGAGCGCAGCCGTCGCCGTTCGCTGGGTGAGTTCGTGGCGCTCTTCAACGCGCCCGAGGCGGTCGCCCACGCCTTCAGCGAGTATGCGCTGCGAGGTCTCGACCTGATGGCGGTCTATGACCTCCTTCGGACCATCGACGCGGACGATGTCGCTCAACGCCTCAGGGAGCAGTTCGCGCTGCCGCGCCGCTCGGTGTCGATCGTGGAGCGCGCAGACTGAAGGAGGATAAGGCAGGGGTCCGGCCATCGGCCGGGCCCCTGCCTTGTCCTCAAAACCAGAGGGCGTCTGGCTGCGCCTGCCCGTAGAGATCCATCCGGCTCGGGGCGGCAGACGTCTTGCGCGGGCTTCCAGCGAGGCCCTGGCCGGCGTGGTAACGGCGCCCTCCTTGCCGTCCCTCGGCGCGTGCGGGCCTCAGGGGCGGGTAGGTCATAGCCGCCGCCGGTCGACAGATCGGCGGGGACACCGTCGCCCGCATCGCCCATAAGGCGAGCCTGTCCGTCACGAGGATCATGACGCTGCGGTACATGGGCGGATCTTTCCCGTCCCAGCGGCCGCTGACCTGGTGGACCGCGGAGAGCGGCTTCATGGTCGATCCTCGGGAAGGCATTCTCACCAGCGCAAGCCCCCTTCCGGGGGCGGAGCGCATCCAGGTGCAGTGGAGCTTGAGCAGTTTGATTGGAATCCAAGCCAACCCGGTCGAACGTGAGCATCTTGGAGAGATGGGTCGGGACCAGCGAGGCGGCTATAGGTCCAGATGTCTCAGCCACGGCGCTTCGACGATGGGCAGCGCAATGCGATCGGACTTGCCAACACATGGCCAGGAAGACGCCGGCGCCACGACGGCGGTCCGTTAATCGACATGTCCGGCCGGACCGCCTGATATGGCCAGCCTTGTCATATCAGGCGGCCAAGCCAGCGGCCTCGCGGTCTCCAAGAGCCACCTCCGGGCGGCCATTGGCCTTTTGGGCGGCACCGCCCTTCGACCGGGGACGTCTCGCAGGGCTCTAGCCATGCACATCCAGGAGCGATACCCCCTGATCTCAAATGGTCCGTTCGGGCCTGAAGCACGAAGCGAAGCAAAGAGATATACTTGTCGCGGTGTGGCCAAAGCTGACAGGCTACTCCGCAGCCTCGTCTATGGAGGGACCAAAGTTGCTGAGTGACATCGAGATCGCCGAAGCAGCAAAGATGCTGCCGATCACCGAGATCGCCAAGAAGCTGGAGCTCGGCCTTGACGACATCGAGCAGTACGGAAAGTACAAGGCGAAGATTCCGCTTGAGGTGTTCGAGCGGCTCAAGGACCGGCCCGACGGCCGTCTGATCCTCTGCACGTCGATCAACCCGACGCCGGCGGGCGAGGGCAAGACGACGACCACCGTTGGACTCGGCCAGGCTCTTTCCAAGATCGGCAAGAACGCCATCATCGCGCTGCGCGAGCCGTCGCTCGGCCCGTGCTTCGGCATCAAGGGCGGCGCGGCCGGCGGCGGCTTCGCGCAGGTCGTGCCGATGGAGGACATCAACCTCCACTTCACCGGTGACTTCCACGCCATCACGTCGGCGCACAACCTGCTGTCGGCCATGCTCGACAACCACCTGCACCAGGGCAACCAGCTCGGGATCGACCCGCGCACCGTGACTTGGCCGCGCGTCCTCGACATGAACGACCGCGCCCTGCGCAACATCGTTCTCGGCCTCGGCGGCAAGGCCAACGGAGTTCCGCGCGAGTCCGGCTTCATGATCACCGTCGCTTCGGAGATCATGGCCATCCTCTGCCTCTCCACGAGCATTGCGGACCTCAAGGAGCGCCTGGGCCGGATCGTCGTCGGCAGCCGCTACGACGGCAGCTACGTCACTGCGCAGGACCTCAAGGCGGACGGCGCGATGGCCGCCCTCCTGAAGGACGCGATCAAGCCGAACCTCGTCCAGACGCTCGAGAACACGCCGGCTCTGATCCACGGCGGCCCGTTCGCCAACATCGCGCACGGCAACAACTCGATTCAGGCGACGCGCCTCGCGCTCAAGCTGGCGGACTACGTCGTGACCGAGGGAGGCTTCGGTTCCGATCTCGGCGCCGAGAAGTTCATGGACATCGTCGCCCCCAAGGCGGGCATCAAGCCATCGGCCGTGGTGCTCGTCGCGACGATCCGTGCCCTTAAGCTGCACGGCGGCGCCGAGCTCAAGAGCCTGAGCCAGGAGAACCTGGAAGCTCTCGAGCGCGGCCTGCCAAACCTTGAGCAGCACGTGTCGATCGTGCGCCACTTCGGCATCAACCCGGTCGTGGCGATCAACCGCTTCCCGAGCGACACCGAGGCCGAGATCGCGCTGCTCGAGAGCCGCGCTCACCAGCTGGGCGTCGAGATGGTGCTGTCCGAGGTGTTTGTGAAGGGCGGCGACGGTGGCGTGGCGCTGGCCGAGGCCGTCGTGCGCGCAGCCAACCAGCCCGGCGACTACCACCCTCTCTATGAGAGCAGCCTGCCGCTCAAGGACAAGATCGAGCGCGTTGCCAAGGAGATCTATGGGGCGGACGGCGTCGACTACCTGGCGCCGGCACAGAAGAACCTCGAGCATTACACCGAGCTCGGTTACGGCGACCTTCCGGTCTGCATGGCCAAGTCGCAGTACTCGCTCTCCGACAACCCCAAGCTGCTCGGCCGACCGAAGGGCTTCCGCGTCACCGTGCGCGACGTACGGCTCTCGGCTGGCGCCGGCTTCGTCGTGCCGCTGCTCGGCGACATCATGACGATGCCTGGACTGCCGAAGGCACCGGCCGCCGAGAAGATCGACCTCACGCCCGAGGGCCTGATCAAGGGTCTCTTCTAACATGGCAGATGCCTGGGTTCTCAGCGTGCCGCAGCCGCCCTGGCAGGCGGACGTCCTTGAGGAGGTCGGTATCGAGCCGCTGCGCCCGGTGCAGATCTTCCTCGAGGAGTACGATGGCCCGGACCTGCCGCAACTGACCCGGGGGAACGGGGGGGCGCTCTTGAGCGCCCCCCCGGCCGCAATC
>JAJYNV010000340.1 GCA_021786135.1 Bacillota bacterium | reverse complement strand
GTAAATCGCGATGAGATGATGTGGTGTGCGAGCACGAGGCGGAGGCCTGAGAACCAACCGGCCTGCGTATCCTGGCCCTGCTGCGGGTGCGCGAGCCCTGCGTCTGCGAATTCGTCGCACGGCTGCCGGCGAGCCAGCCGCCAGTCTCACAGTACCTGCGCAGGCTGCGCCAGGCGGGGCTGCTGACCGAGCGGCGGCAAAAGCAGTGGACCTATTATGCCATCCGCGGCGATTTGCCGCCGCTGCTAGGGCAGATCGTGGCCACGCTGCCGCGGAATGCGGAGGATGACGCTTGGCTCCGGGGCAACCTGGTGGACACGGTATGCGCCGCAGTCCCGGCCCCAATGGGCGGGACGTGGCGGTGCGGCTTGAGACAGGAAGGGGAGTGCCAGTGGATGGACGCTAAGTTCAAGGAACTGCTCGGAGTCGCGGCCTCGATCGCGGCCGGGTGCGAGAGCTGCCTAGAGTACCACGTCGGAGCAGCACGCAGGGAAGGCGCGGACAGCCGCGAGATCCAGACAGCCGTACAGATCGCACGTGCTGTGCGCCTGCAGGCCGTGACGAAGATCGACGATCTTGCGGCGAAGCTCGATCGCGGGGAGCCCCTAAGGCTCCGCGTCGTCGGCGACGAAGCGTCCGGCTGTGGCTGCGGTGAGGGTTGCAACTGCTGAGGAGGCGCTCGCGATGCGCGTTGACGTGTTCGACCCGGAGATGTGCTGCTCGACTGGACTTTGCGGCCCCGCACCGGACGAGGGGCTGATCCGCATCGAGGAGGCGATGGAGCGGCTGCGCGAGGAGGGCGTCGAAGTCCAGCGCCATCAGCTTAGCCGCGACCCGCAGGCGTTTCTCGGCAACGACAAGGTCTATCGGGAGATATTGTCGCAGGGCACGGCGTCGCTGCCGATGGTCGCGGTGGACGGGGATCTCCGGTTCACGGGGCGCTACCCGACCTACGAAGAGCTCTGCGAGGCCCTGCAGATCACCAGGTGAGGAAGTCGGTCGCATTGAGGTATCTCTTCTTCTCCGGCAAGGGGGGCGTCGGCAAGACGTCCCTCGCCTCCGCGACGGCCGTGCGGCTTGCGGACAACGGCCTGCGCACGCTTCTCGTGACGACCGATCCGGCCTCGAATCTCGCCGACGTGTTCGAGCAGGCGATTGGACCGCGGCCGGTGCCGATCGCCTCGGTCCCCGGGCTCGACGGACAGGAGATCGACGCCGAGGAAGCCGCGCGCATCTATCGCCAGAAGGCGCTCGGCCCGCTCAAGGGACTGCTGCCGGACGAGATGCTGCGCACGATGGATGAGCAGATGAGCGGTCCCTGTACGGTGGAGATCGCCGGTTTCGACGAGTTCGTCGCCTCGATGTTCCATGAGGAGTACGACGTTGTCGTCTTCGATACCGCGCCAACGGGTCACACGCTACGCCTGCTCGAACTGCCCACCGCCTGGTCCACGCACATCGAGGAAAGCGCGCAGGGCTCGGGGCAGACCTGTATCGGCCCCGTGGAGCAGCTGCAGACCTCGAAGGAGCAGTACGACCGCGCGATGGCCCTGCTGCGGGACGGCGCCTCGACGCACTTCGTCTTCGTTACGCAGCCCGAGCGCACGTCGGTGGCGGAGACCCTGAGGGCTTCGGCGGAACTGAAGGAGATTGGCCTTGTGCACCAGCACCTGATCGTCAACGGTGTCATCCCGGAAGAGGCCGCGGAGCATCCCTTCTTCGCCTCGCGCCGTGAGATGCAGCGTGCGCAGGTCGCGGAGATCGCCGCGTCCTTCCCCGCAGGGACGATCGAGGTGCCGCTGCTCGACTCCGAGGTGAAGGGCGTTGCCATGCTGCGCACGCTCGGAAGGTGGGTGGATCTCGATGCCTACGCCATCCACTGAGACGGCCGAGCGGCTGTTCTTCGCAGGGAAGGGAGGCGTGGGGAAGACGACGATGGCCGTCGCGGCCGCCGCCTTCTACGCACTGCACGGCCGCCGCACACTCCTCATCACCACGGACCCCGCCGCGCACATCGGCCGCGTGCTGGAATGCGAGGTGGGCGACGAGCCGATGCCCGTCGCCAGTGTCCCCGGTCTCGACGCCGCCCGCATCGACCCGCGCCACGAGACGAGGCGCTACAAGGACATGGTGCTCCAAGGCGCACGGGAGCGGTATGGCCCCGATACGGTGCAGCGCATGCAGGAGGAGCTGAATTCTCCCTGCACGGAGGAGGTGGCCGTCTTCCGGCGTTTCCTCGATTACCTCCTGACGGACCTCTATCAGACGGTGGTCTTCGACACCGCCCCGACAGGGCACACGCTGCGGCTACTGCAACTGCCGATCAGCTACAGCCGGCAGATCGCCGCGAAGGCCCTGGGCGGTCAGGAAACGGGCGCCGACGAGGATGCGGAGGCAAGGCGCATGCAGGATGCGCTCACCCTCCTGCGCGATCCTTCGCGTACGACGTTCGCCTTCGTCGTCTATCCGGAGGCGACGCCGATTGCCGAGGCTGCAAGGGCCTCTGCCGAACTGCGGGAGATCGGTCTCGAGACGTCGCTCGTACTCGTCAACCAGGTCCTTCCCGCGGAGGTCTGCGTGCACCCTCTCTTCCAAAGACGCTACGAGATGCAGCAAAGACACCTCCAAGAGGTTTCTGCGTCGTTCCCTGGCGCGGAGGTGCGGCCTGTGCTCCTGCAGGAGCGGGACGTCATCGGAGTCCGGGCGGTGCTGTGCGCGGCGGGCGAGGCGTTCGGCGGCAGTGAAGCGGCGAGTCCCGTCAATCTTCGCCCGGACGCCCGCTGACCATCGGGGAGGTTGGGGACAACGCGGACGTACAAGGTGGAGGTCGAGCGGATCGACGAGGCGCATGTGCGGTCAACGGTGCGCGACTTCTCCCTGACATTAGGGGCGCGCCGTGCCGACGCGCGGGCGGGCTTCAATCCCGTGGAGACACTGCTCTCGGCGGTGGGGGACTGCCTCTTGACGGCCCTCGACTTCGTGGCACAAATGTCGCGCGTGCCCATCGCGGCGGTCGAGGTCGAAGGGGAGCGGAAAGACAACCCCCCTACGCTGACGCAGATCCGCTATGTCTTGCGGATCGCCTCGGAGGCCACGGACGAGCGCCTGGAGCGGGTGGTGGAACTCGCGCGGGCGAACAGCACAGTCTTTCAGACGGTGTCGATGGCGGTGCCCATCACCGGACGCTGGGAACGCGTGTGAAGCGCCCTTGAGAGACTGGACCTGTGCGTGTTCCAACGAAGAAGATCCGGCGCCTTTGGACCTGCGGGCGGCGGTAAAAGTTAGTCTGCCTTCGTCACGGTGCGCAGTTTGGCGGCAGAGGGCTGGGTCGGCGGTACGAAGAGCCTGCCGGCAAAGAGCCCGGTGACCGTTCCCGTCGCCGCGAAGAGCCAGAGGACAACGAGGAGAATGCTGAGGAGCCCCGCGTACCAGATGATTCCCGGTGCTTTGAGGTACGCGGCGATGTGCATCGTGCTCAGGGCGTAGGCGGCCAATGGGAACGTGAAGGCCCAGAACGAGAGCGAGAAGGGTATGCCGCCGCGGCGCGCATGATGGACCGTCACCGCGATGGCGATTCCGAGTGCCCAGATGCCGAAGCCCCAAAGCACCACGGCCAGGACGTCGAGGGTACCCACGGAGGCCACGAGATGCAGCGAGCGGCTCGCGTCGGCTAGCCCCATCAGGCCGAGCGTGCCCACGCCGATCGGCCCGAGACTGATCCAGAACGTCGGCGCCGCCTCGGCACCGGGCATGGAGTGCTGGAGCAGCCGGCCGATCACGAACGCGGCCATGAGCACGAAGAGCATGAGCCCCATGCCGTAGAACGCAAGGTTCACGAGGTGCACCGTGGCCGCCCAGGCGCTGTGGCGGAGGAGCAGCATGGTGGTGAGCGGATTGCCCAGGAGCGGGATCACGATCGCGGCCACCGGCGTGAGCAGCCAAGAGAAGTTGATGAAGTTCGGCGCCGGACCGTCCTGGCGCATTAGAGTGAAGCCGATATAGATGGCTAGCGCCGTCACACCGACGACGCCGATCAGCCATCCCGTCAGGGTGACCACATAGAGGGTCTGGGGTCCAAGCCATGTGCCTGCCGTGACGTCCGCGTCGAGCGCCACGATCATCGCCGCGACCGGCATGGTTACGTAGAAGTTGCCGAGGAGCGGGTGGTCAAGGTCACCGCGCGCGGCATCGCCGTGCCCCAGCCAGCGCCAAACCCACGGAACCAGCAGCACCAGGAACAGCAGGGCAGTGACGACGGCGAAGGCAAAACCGACACCCCTTGCCCAGGGGAAGTTCCCACTCCAGGCATAGATGACGTCGGCGAGGCCGCCTGTGCCCATCGCGGCAGCAAACCAGGCGGGGGAAAAGTGACGTACCCAAGGTGTGCGCATCGACTATCTCCTCCTCGGATCTTGACTGATTGCCCAGTCAGGATCCATTCTAAAGCCGCTCCTCGTGATTCCGCAACCACATCCTCGAAGGTGACCGGATCGCAGATCGGAAGGAGTTGTAGGCATGGAGGATCAGAGGGACCAGAAGCTCGTGCCGGATTGGCTCGTAGAGTTTCATGGGCACCTTTGCCCGTTTCTCGTCGCGGGCTGGCGCATGGGCCAGGCGGCACTGAGTCATCTGGGCGTGGCGCGCGAACGCGACCAGGGTCTCTTTCTCTTTGCGGAACTCGGCGGCGAGGCGTTGAGGCCCCAGTCCTGCTTCGAGGACGGGCTGCAGGCGGCGACCGGATGCACGGCGGGAAAGGGGACTCTGCGTCGCCTCGACTTCGGCAAGGTGGCCGCCGTTCTGGCGCAACCAGGCGGCATCGCGGTACGTGTCGCGCTGCGGCCAGAAGTCTGCGACGTACTGGCCCAGGCGGACTATGCCTTGGAACGGCGGCAGGGCAAGCCCGCGTCGGCCGTGTCACCCGCAGCCATCGCAGACGCCGCCGGGCGCGTGGCGCGTATGACTGCGGACGAACTCTTTTCCTTCGAGAAATTTTCCGTCGTCCACTTCAGTCCGGAGGTGGCGAATCCGGCCAGGACCCGGTGCGCGAACTGTGGCGAGTATGTCTTTGAGCAGGATGCCGTTACGAGCGACGGGCGTGTCCTCTGCCGTCCGTGCGCTGGGCACCCCACGGCGGTGTAATGCCCGTGCGCGATACGACGCGTGCGGTGCTCCGGCGGTGGACTTGGGTGTGGCTATCTAGGAGGCGAATCGAGGACCTCACGGCCTATTGACAGAGAGGGGGAACGCGGTATAGTGGAACTAGGTTGACCGGTCAATCAAATAGCATCACTCTGCTGGGAGGCTGCGAATATGCGCAGTTGGACGTCTTGGCAGGATTGGACCGACCTTGTCCTGGCTATCTGGCTCTTCCTCTCACCGTGGATCGTCGGTATCGCCGGTGGCTTCAGCTGGAACGCGTGGTTGCTTGGAGCAGCTGCGGTGGTGGTGGCAATTTGGGCCCTGGCGGCACCAAGGCACATGACGGCGCAGATCATCATGGGCCTATTCGGGATCTGGCTCTTCGTCAGTCCTTGGCTCTTCGGCTTCAGCAGCTTGTCCGGCCAGGCGTGGAACATGTGGATCGTGGGAATCCTGCTCCTGCTCCTGCCAATCTGGCGGTACGCAACCGCGAACTCGGCATACTGACGTCAGCGTGCGGGGGCCCTCGTGGAGGGCCCCCGCCTTGCCCCTTCTGGACGGCTTACGTACACTGGAAACGCTGTAGGTGAATGACGATCTCGACCTGTGGGGTGATCGTGTGGCCAAGCCTGGCAAGCCGCTTGAAGCAGTTCCTTCCGGGCGCAAGAGTCGGCGGAGTCCCGCGCCGGCGTCGGAACAGGTGCAGGCGCGCCAGCGCATCCTCGACGCCGCGCAGTTGCTGTTCGCGCTCCAGGGCTTCGATGCGACATCGACCAAGCGGATCGCGCAGGAGGCCGGGGTGCCCCAGGGACTGGTGTTCTATTATTTTGCCAACAAGGAGAAGATTCTCGAAGATCTTGTCAGTGAGCGCAGCTTCCTGCCTGAAATGGAGCGGATCTTGCGGATGGCGCCGCAGGTTCAGCCAAAGGAAGCGCTCCACGAACTGGGGCGGCGGTTCCTGGCTGTGGTGACACGCCGGGAGGCCATCGCCCGCATTTTGGTGCGCGAGTCGCCAAACCACCCCCAGGTGGCGCAGCGGTGGCACCAGATGCGTGAATCGGCGATCGACATCATCGGCAACTACCTCAAGGGTGCCGTCGACCTTGGTCACCTGCATACGGCACAGCCGGACACCATTGCCCGCATCTTCCTGTATAACCTCATCTTCGCCGCTCTGATCGACGAAGCGGTGGATGCGGAGCAGTACCTGGGCGACGTTGTGCAGACCATGCTCGAAGGTATCGTGGAGTGAACGGCTAACGGGTACCCCCAGGGGTGCAAGCGGACACCCGATGCCTGCCTGCGCAAACTCCAGGGGACCTGACGCGTTTCAGCGGCCATCATCGCGACCTCATCCCGTATCAGGTGTCCGCAAATGCGGATCCCAGCCTTGAAATGACTGAACGATCAGTCAATGATGTCCCTTGTCGCGCCCGTCATACGGCGCGGCGATGCAACCTGTGAGGAGGTAGCGCCACCAGCAGGGGTTTGCAAGGGAGGGAAGCTTCGCGATGGCAGAAGCAACGCTCTCGCTCCACGACGGCAGGTACCTTGGCTATGGGGCGTAGGGGGACCCCGAGGGTCCGCCGGTGGTGGTGTTCCACGGAACGCCTGGCTGCTGTTGCCTCGGACGGGGTATGAAGCTCCCCTTCCGTCTTATCGTCCATGATCGTCCAGGGTACGGCCTTTCTGACCCGCACCCAGGCCGGCGCATGCAGGACTATCCCGCCGACATCGAGCAATTGCTCGACCATCTGGGTGTCGGACGTTTCTACCTCTTCGCCATCTCGGGAGGCTGCCCGTCCTCCTGGGTGTTCGCCCCGACCGCGGTTGTCGCCCTCTGGAACGCGTGGCTGTTTGCCCTTGACGACTTGCGCCGCAGCATTTGATATCTACTGGTAGTCCAGCAATCTTGCCTGGAGTTACGTCTGCGCGCGGCAAGCATCTTCGAGACAATCGTCGCGTTGGCGTTGCGCGATTGCCTGGTTGGCGACTGAGCCTGGCGGTACCTGGAGCCCCGCGCTCAGCGAGGGCTCCTGTTTATTGCCATTTGACACTTCTCGCATGGCCGAGGGATCACCCCGCACGGCCGATCGCGGCAAACGAGGGGCCGTGCGTTTACCAACACAGCGCGCGAATGGACGTGGTGGGACCATAGGGAGCCGACCTAAACTTCAACCATGATTAGGACAAATAATCTTGAACTGACGAGAGCTGCCCAGTTTCAGGCGTTGGCGGATCCCGTGCGCCTGCACATCGTGACCGTACTGCATCGAGGCCCCCGATGCGTCTGTGAGATCCAGTCGGCCATCGGCCCGATCGCTGGAAATCTGCTCTCCTACCACCTCGGCATCTTGCGAAACGCTGGGCTTGTCAGTGCTCAGCGCAGGGGTCGCTGGCTGGATTACCGGCTGGAGTACGAAGCGTTTGCGGCGCTTCGCGCCATCCTGCCCCAGCAAGACGCCGATGAGCTAGCCGACACGGAGGCAGAACGAGTGTCCTCGCGGGAAGGCAGTGCGGCGGGACCGACGAGATGTGCACGGCGGGCCCAAGGTGGCCCGAAGGTTTCCAAGCGCCCTGGTCGGTGTGGCTGATCGGAAGCTAGTCGAGGAGAGAGCTCACAGACGCAT
>JAJYNV010000393.1 GCA_021786135.1 Bacillota bacterium | reverse complement strand
AATTCCGCCATCCCGACAAGACTGGTGCCGAAGGTGGGATTTGAACCCACACGAGCGTAAAGCTCACGGCGCCCTGAACACCGCGTGTCTGCCTATTCCACCACTTCGGCGACAGCGATGATCTTAGCACACGAGCGCCTTTGACGACAAGCGCGGCAGCGCAATTTCACGGACAATTTCCCGGCCCCGACCCTGCCGACGCGGAGCATGCCGTCAATGCACGGCCGCGGCGTTGTCCGCGGGGCTGTGGCCAGGGTAGAGATATGCGTACCAGCTGCAGGCCCGTTCAACGCGCGCCACGAAATCGCGCGTTTCAGGGTATGGGATGCGTGCGAGCGGCTCACCGGGCTTCCAGATGCCCTGTTGGATCCACTGCGCGACATTGGCCTGGCCGCCGTTGTAGGCGGCGATCGCAGCCGCTTCGGAGGAAAATTCCGCCACCAGCTCGCGCAGGTAGCGCGCACCGATCTCGACGCTGGCGCCGGGCTGCCGCAAGGCGGGCAGGGCCTTGCGGCTGCCCGTATGCGTGACGTACTGCCCTGTCTCTGGCATCACCTGCATCATCCCGACAGCGCCGCGACGCGACGTGGCCGATGGGTCGAAACGACTCTCGCTGCGCGCCACCGCCGCGAGCAGGTAGGGTGAGAGGCCGTAGCGTCCCGCTGCCGCCAGGAACACCTGTTGATATGGCCAGGGATAGTAGACCTGCCCCAGCCAGGGCACCAGCACGGCCGCGAGTGCCATCACCGCGAGCAGCGCGTTGCGGCGGAATCTGCCGTTCATGAGGACACAAGCGCATGGTAGAGCGCTTCCACCTGCGCACGCAGGGCCCCGAGGTCCTGCGTGTTGTCGATCACCACGTCGGCCAGACGGCGCTTCTCTTCGATCGGCATCTGGGCCCATACGCGCATCTGCGCCTGCTCACGCCCCAAGGCGTTGCGCGCCATGAGACGCTCGATCTGCAGAGACTCGGGTGCATAGACAAGCCAGATGACATCAACGTCGTACGCCTGCCGGGACTCGAGCAGGAGCGGCACGTCCAGGACGATCACCTGTGCTCCCGCTGCCGCAAGCTCTTCTACGCGCCGAGCCATGAGGCGGCGCACCCGCGGGTGGACGATCGCGTTGAGGCGCTCGAGCAGCAGGTGGTCTGCGAAGACGCGATCGGCGAGGTGCGGCCGATCCAGGCTGCCGTCAGGGCGTACGAACTCGGCGCCGAGCTCGCGCGCGATGACCCGGACAGCCTCGCTGCCCGCCGCGGTCACCTCGTGCGCGAGGGCGTCGGCGCCGACCACCTGGGCGCCCAGGCCGGTGAGAATCTCCGCCACCGTGCTCTTGCCGGTGGCGATGCCGCCGGTCAAACCTATGAGACGCATGCCCCTAGAGCTCCTCCCGATCCTAGAGGCGTTCGCCGCTGAGACGGCCGAAGAAGGCGTCACCGAGGTCCCGCTCCGAACCGATCTCGAGGAACCAGCGCCCTTCGTGATGGCGCAGGGAGATTTCGCCGGTGATGCGGCTCTTGTTTGCGACGCGGTCGTAATCCTCTCGGGCCTTCTGTTCGTCGTCGTAGGCGAGGGTGCAGTACTGCAACGGGTCTACTCCCCTTCTGGTTGGCAACGCGGACAAAAATGGGTGCCGCGTCCCGCGATGCGGCGCTTGGCGATGGGGGTGCCACAATGGCGGCAGGGCAGGCCTTCGCGCCCGTAGACACGCAGGAACGCCTGGAAAGCTCCGGGTTCGCCGGCACCATCGCGGAAGTCGAGGAACGTCGTGCCACGATGGCGCAACGCGTCGCGCACGAGAGCCCGCATGGCTGACCGCAGGACCTTCTGCTCCTGCTTCGAGACACTACCACATGTGCGCGCAGGGTGCACGCCTGCGCGATGGAGGGCCTCGTCGGCGTAGATGTTGCCGAGGCCCGCTACCACGGCTTGATCGAGCAGGAGCGCCTTCACAGGGCTGCGCCTGTGTCGCTGCAAGGCAGCTGCGAAGGCAGCGGCCGACACCTCGTCAGGCTCCGGGCCGAGGCGCGCAAGCAGGCTGGGCGCCATGCCGCCGTCGGGCTCGAGCAACGTGAAGCCGCCGAAGCGGCGCACATCGCGAAAACGCAGCTCGCGCCCGTCCGAAAGCGCGCAAACTACGTGCGTATGGCTGAGTTCCGGTTCGGTCGTTGCGCTTAGCCACAGCCGGCCCGTCATGCGCAGATGGCACGCGAGCGTTCGCCCATCGAGATCGAAGAGCAGAAACTTGCCGCGCCGCCGGACATCGACAAACCGCCGCCCGGTGACCTCCCGCGCGAACCGCGCCGGGTCCGGCCAATGCACCGCATCGGGGTGCGCCACCGTCACCGAGACGATCGAGAGGCCAACGAGTCCCCCTTCAATCAGTGTCCGGCGCACCGTCTCCACTTCCGGCAGCTCAGGCATCGCGCATGGGCTCCAGGTCGTACCAGTTCGGGCCGCGTTTCAGGTCGACCACGAGCGGCACGAGGAGCTGCGCGGCGCTCTCCATAGCTGTGCGCACCAATGCCGCGACATCCGAAAGCCGCTCGGCCGGCGCCTCGAGGATGAGTTCGTCGTGCACCTGAAGCAGGAGTGCGACATCGCTTTGCGCGACGAGATCCCGCCCGAGCGTCACCATGGCTCGTTTGATCAGGTCCGCTGCGGTGCCCTGGATCGGCGTGTTCATTGCCGTGCGCTCGGCAAAGCTGCGCTGCTGGTGGTTGCGGCTGCGGATCTCCGGCAGGTAGCGCCTGCGGCCGAACATCGTGGTGACGTATCCCGCCTGCCGCGCCGACTCGACGACGGTGTCGAGATACTCCTTCACCTTGGCGTAGCGAGCGAAATACCGCCGGATGAACTCGGCCGCCTCGCCCCTGCTGGAACCCGTGTCGCGGGCCAGGCCGTAGTCCGAGATGCCGTAGACGATGCCGAAGTTGACCGCCTTCGCCTGTCGCCGCTGATCGGCCGTGACATCCTCGAGCCTGACGCCGAACACCTCTGCCGCGGTGCGCCGATGAATGTCGTCGCCGCTGCGGAAGGCCTCCACCATGGCCGGGTCGGCGCTGAGATGCGCCAGGATCCTCAGCTCGATCTGCGAGTAGTCGGCCGCAAGGAATGCGAGCCCCTCCGCCGACGGTACGAAGGCCCGGCGCAGGCGCCTGCCGAGTTCGAAGCGCACGGGGATGTTCTGCAGGTTCGGGCCTTCGCTCGAAAGGCGGCCGGTGGCCGTCAGCGTCTGCTGGTATGTCGTGTGGACGCGCCCGTCCACACCGATCAGCGGCGTGAGGCCGTCGACGTACGTCGAGAGGAGCTTCTGCAGCTGACGGTGGTCGAGGATCCTCTGCACAATCGGGTGCTGTCCGGCCAGCTGCTCCAGGACCTCGGCGTCGGTCGAGGGCCCCGTCTTCGTGCGCTTGAGGATCGGTAGCTGGAGTTTGCCGAAGAGGAGGTCCCTGAGCTGCGGCGTCGAGTTGACGTTGAAGCTGTAGCCCGCGATCGCCTCCAGGTCGGTGGCGACGGCGGCCAATGCCTCGCGCAAGGCGTCGCCATAGCGCTCAAGTTCGCCCTTGTCCACCTGCACGCCGTGCTGCTCCATCCGGAAAAGCACCTCTGCAAGCGGCGCCTCCATCTCGCCGTAGAGCCCGTCGACGCCCTGCTCACGCAGCGCCTCGGGCAGCCGAGTCGAGATCCGCCAGGTGGCTTCTGCCGCCACCTCGGCGGCGGCGCCGTCTGCGGGGGGCAGGCCAAACAGCCCTTGCAGGACCTCAGGAGCGCTCTGCACGCCGAATTGCGGGTTCACGAGGTAGGCTGCGAGCTGTGTATCGTACCATGTCGTCGGCGCAGGCTTGCCACGGGCCGTCAGTTCGTGCAGGAGTCGCTTGATGCCGTGTACCGCTACGCCGCTTTCTCCTGCGAGCGCGTCAGCCAGGCGTGGGTCGTCCCACGACATGCGCACGGCGTGCGTGTCGCCGTCGCTGACTGCGACCGAGTCCTCGGCGACCGCGAGCGCCACCGGCCCGCCGCCGGTGTACGACTCTTCGACCGATGCGCCGCGGGCGGCCTCCTCGGGCGGTGCTGCGGGTTCCTGCGTCGATGGCAGGCGTGCCGCGACGTTGCGCAGGCCGAGGTCCACCATGCGCCGCCGGACGGCCGCCGGCACGTCCGCAGGCGACCAGCGCAGGTCTTCGAGCTCACGGCCCAGCGGCACGTTGCGCACGATCGTCGCGAGGCTCTTCGAAAAGAGTGCCTGCTCGCGGTGGGTCTCGAGGAGATTCCGGATGCGCGGCGGGGTCACGCGCGAGGTGTCGGCCAGCAGCTCCTCGAGCGTCGGCGCGATCTGCAGGAGGCGCACCGCAGTCTTCTCGCCGATGCCTGGCACACCTGGGATGCCATCCGACGCGTCGCCCATCAGCCCCTTCCAGTCCGGAACCTGCTCCGGCGCGATGCCGAAGTCCTCGCGCACGCCCGCGTCGTCGTACCGCTTCGTGCCGTCGAGCGCTCGCATGAGCACGATCTCGCAGCCACCGCCGACGAGCTGGAGAAGGTCGCGATCGCCCGAGATCACGGTCACAGGCAGTTCTGCCGAAAAGCGCTCGCTGATGGTGCCGAGCACGTCATCGGCCTCGAACCCCTGGATTCCGATCACCTTGAGGCCCATCTCGCCCAAGAGTTCCTCCGCCAGGGGAAATTGGCGCAAAAGCGCCGGGTCGGCCTCTTTGCGGTGGGCCTTGTAGCGTTCGAACTGCTGATGGCGGAACGTGCCGCCTGGGCGGTCGAAGGCAATCGCGACATGCGTCGGCTGATACGCCTCGTACCACTTCATGAACGTGAGAAAGAAGCCGTGGATCGCGCCCGTCGGCGTGCCGTCCGGCGCGGTGAGAGGCGGGAGAGCGTGAAACGCGCGGTTCAGGAGGCTCATGCCATCGATCGCGAGAAGGCGCTCGCTCACAGTCGGTCTCCTTTCTGCTCGCGCACCGTGCCGACATTCGCGCTATGCGCAGCCGGACCCTGCCGCACAACGAGGCGGAGGCCCATTGCGCCTCCGCCTCGGACAAGTCTGGTGCCGAAGGTGGGACTCGAACCCACACGGGGATTGCCCACCGCATTTTGAGTGCGGCGCGTCTGCCATTCCGCCACTTCGGCTCGCCGTTCATCATAACACGGCCTGCGTTCGCGCTCCATCCCCGCGCGCGACGCCGTTTGCCAGGGGCGCGTCTCTTCGCTATGCTAGCCCCATGCCTTCACAGCGAGGTGCAAACTTTTCTTGTCGATGCACGCCTTGACCGTCGCAAGCGCACGCGGATCCGCTCCATGGGGCTTCTTGCGGCCACCGCGGGACGATAAGCCCGGCCTTGCGCTGTTCGCGCAGGTCGACATGCTTGTCCGCGTGACGCCGTCCGCCGGCATGCCGGGAGCCTTCGCCGCGCGGGGTTCGCGCGAGGCGGCCGACGGCGCCGCCTACATGCTGCGCCTTCTGGGCATAGACATGCCGCTGCGCGCAACCCTCCACTGCCCTGAGCCGCGACGGCTCTATGCCGCGCGCGGCGCCGCAATCCTGGGCGCCCTGGCCGCCGCGCACAGTGCGGGCCTTGAGCCCGCGCGGCGGGACCTCACGCTCTGGTCTGAAGCGATGAACCTCGGCTGGTCACCAGCCGAGCCGCCGGGGCAGCTCCTGGGCGCCTGGCTGACCCACCTGCGCGCGGAACCGAACGCCAGTTGGGAGGGTCCCCAGGACCCACGCTTGAGCATAGCGGCCTCCGAGGTCCGGGAAGGCCTGCTGGCCGCCGTGCCCGACCTCGCTCCGATCTGGGCCGCAGCGGAACCGCTGGGCGCCGTCGGCCTCGCCTTTGATCCCGCCCACGGCCACGTTGCGGTGGTGTTCGCAGCAGGCAACGCTCCGCCGTCGCCAGGTACACTGCATGATGTGGTGGCGGGACGCGTGGGACTCGGCTACGCCTGGTCCTGATCAGATGAGAGGGCGGTCGCCGGCCGGGCGGCCGCCCTCCCCGCGTCTCAGACCCTGTGGATGACCTCCTGCGCGTCACTTGCCTCCGCTTGCGGCACCACGACCTCGTAGACGCTTTCTCCACGCACCTCCGCAAGAAACCCCTCGCGGTCGAGCATGGTCCGGATGCGCTCAGCCTCGGCTCTGCGCCCGGTGACGTACACGACGATCCACACGGTTTGAGGCTCCTCCTCACAGTACTCGGTATGCCGGCCAGGCAGGCTTCAGCCTACACGGAGAAGACTTGCGGCTGCGTGGCACGGGGCGGCTGTCGCCACCAGGAACTGCCCACCGCGCCGCACGCGGCGCCCGGCTGCCATGAGCCGCGCCGCCGAGACGCTCTCGAGGCCGCTCGACGGACCACGCGGGGTGAACACGATGGACGGGACGCCCTGCTCTCTTGCCCAGCCGCGCAGCAGCGACGGCAGATGCCAGGTGCGCTCCCAGCCGATGCGCGGGCACACGCGGGGCGCCGTGCAGGTGACGGGACAGGTCCAGGCGGCCGCCGAGAGATAGATGACGTCGTCCTGTGGCCGCACGAAGGGCAGCTGGAATGCTGGTGGCGGCGCCGTGAGAGACCCACCGCTCTGCGCGGACAGGAACCGGGCGAAGAGGTGCCTTCCCACGGGCGGAGGGATCACGCGGCAGTCGAGGGGCAGGTTCGCCTGCATGCGTACGAGGTAGGTTTCCGGCGCCTCATCGCACAACTCCACCCCGTCCGCGGCGGGGTCGCCCTGCAGGGCGTGCGCCCGTTCACCCACCACCAGGATGGGCTGCTCGGCAACTCGGCGCGACGCCATCGCCTCCCGGATCTGACGCAGCTGGAGGCGGCCGAAGCCGTCGTCGCCGAGCAGCAGGAGAAGCACGGCCTCAGCGCACCAGTCCCGCAACGGTCTCGCGGTCGAGCCGCTGCACGAGGGCGGAGACCAGGCGGATCGCGTTGCGGTAGTCGCTCAGGCTGAACACCGATGCCGCGCTATGGATGTAACGCGTCGGCACCCCGATGACGAGGCTCGGCACGCCGCTGCCGGTGAGGTGGATCTGGCCCGCGTCGGTGCCGCCACCCCGCACGAGGTCGTGCTGAACGGGGATGCCTTCGCTCTTCGCAACCTCGAGGGCCAGCTTGCGCAGCGGCTGGTTGGGAATCATCGAACCGTCGTAGAGCAGGAGGGCCGGCCCTTTGCCTAGCGCCGCCTCCGCCTCGTAGGCCTCTACGCCTGGGGTGTCTCCCGCGATGCCCACGTCGAGAGAGAAGGCGACGTCCGGCATGACGGTCTGCGCCGCCGTGCGCGCGCCGCGCAGACCAACCTCTTCCTGGACCGTTGCGACACCGTAGACGACGTTCGGATGCG
Organism: Bacillota bacterium; assembly: GCA_021786135.1. Lineage (GTDB taxonomy): Bacteria > Bacillota > Sulfobacillia > JAJZYS01 > JAJYTV01 > JAJZQO01. The sequence continues at coordinate 461 of JAJYNV010000393.1, read as the reverse complement.
ATGCACCCTTGAGCCCCCGCAACACTTCGGTCACCACGGCGCAGCCGTAGCGGTTGTCCCATGCCTTCGCCAGCACGAAGTCCGGATTGCCGAGGCGTTCCGTCGGGCAGAGCGGGGTGATCGGGTCTCCGAGCGCGATGCCGATAGCCTCGGCCTCCTCGCGGCTCGTGACGCCGACGTCGATGAACATCCTGCGCCGGTCGACGATCTTCTTGCGTTCGTCGGCATCGAGCACATGGGGCGGCTTGCTGCCGACGACGCCGTGGACCATGCCGCGCTCGGTGCGGATCTCAACGCGCTGGGCGAGCATGACCTGCTCCCACCAGCCGCCGATCGTCTGGAAGTAGACGAAGCCGCGTTCATCGATGCGCGTCACCATCATGCCCACCTCGTCGAGGTGCCCAGCGAGCATGATCTTCGGCCCGGACTCGTCGCCCGCCTGGCGCACGATCAAAGATCCC
>JAJYNV010000327.1 GCA_021786135.1 Bacillota bacterium | reverse complement strand
AGTGCCGTCCTTGTCCCAGCGCTGCAGCGACTTCGTGCTCACGCCGAGCAGGTTTGCGGACTCGCGCAGCGTCAGAAGCTTGTCTTCCATACCCGAATATTACCAGTGTCGGTCAGGCAGAGCAATATACTGTTGTCTACCCATGTCTTCGTGAAAATGTTACTGCTGTCTACCCTCGTGGCTGCCAAGCAGTCCCGCGAGGCGCGTCAGATCCGCCCGTGTTCCGAGCGCCGTCAGCCGGTCACCCCGCGCGAGGCGCGTGTCTCCACGCGGCAGGAGGCGCTGTCCCTCCCGCTCGAGGCCGATCAGGAGCACCTCGCGCGGCAGTTCGAGATCGCGGAGCGCCCTCCCGTCCACACCGGCCGACGCGACGCGCAAGGTGCGCAGTTCCGCCCCGCCCACGCCTCCAGAGAGCATTTCGAGTACGAGCGGTGCCCTGGCCATCGCCTCGAGGACCACGAGCGGCGCAGCTTCCGGCAGGAAGCAGCCGATGCCGTCGGCGCGCAGCGCTTCCATGTCCGCCGCCTCGGCGATCGCCACCACGCGCGGCAGGCCGAAGCGCTGCTGCGCCACGCGGCACATCTGTGCATTCTCGGTGGGGTCTTCCGACAGGGCGAGCAACGCGGCAGCGGAATCCGCGTGCGCTGCCGCGAGTCTCTGCTCCACATCCGCGCCCTCCGGCACGCGCAACACATGCACTCCGGCCGGGGCTTGCGCGGGATCGCCCAGCCAGCGCACGTCTTCGCCCCGCTCCCTGAGGTGTGCCGCGACCAGTGCGGACCATGTGGATCCCCCCTGCACCATGATGCCCGAGCGCTCTCGCGGCGGCTGGGGCATGAGCCGCTGCGCGAGGGAGGGCCAGAGGAGCGACGAGACGATGCTCATCAGCACGATCGCGATCATGGTACCGGAGTCGATCAGGTGCGCATCCAGAGCGACGGTGGCGCCGGCGATCGTCACCGTGAGACGCGTCGAAAGGAGGAGAGCGCCCGAAAGCGCGCTTCGCCACGGCATGATGAAACGCAAGAGAAGGCCCGGCAGGATCGACGCGACGCTCGCGACGAGCAGCAGGAGTAGCGCCAGGCTGATGCCGTGCGGATTGCTGAGAAATCCGCGCAGGTTCAGACCTGCCCCTACCTCGATGAAGAAGATCGGTACGAAGAAGCCGTAGCCGATGCCGTCCAAGGTGCGGCGCACTTCCTCGGACTCCCGACCCGCGATGGCGGCGGCGATCACCCCGGCCAGGAAGCTGCCGAGCACCGCATCGATCCCAATCAGCTGCGAGAGGGCGAGAAAGAGCACGATCAGCCCGAACGCCCCGCGCACGCCCACCTGCGCCACCTGGCTCTCGGTGCGGCGCCAGAGCCGGCGGAGGCTGGGTGCCAGCCGCAGCAGAACCGCGGCGACGAGGAAGATGCCGACGCCAAGTAGGAGGCGCCATGCGGCGCCCACGCTCAGCGACACCTGCACCGTGACGAGCAGCATGCTGAGAAAATCGAGCAGGATCGCCGTCGTGAGGATGGCCTGTCCATATGCGGTCTCCACCAGGCCGTGCTCCTTCAGGACCGGCACGACGACCGTAAGCGCCGTGGATCCCACGATGAAGCCGACCAGAAGGCCGTTGTGGACAAAGCCGAGGTGCTCGAGATAGAGCGCTCCCGCGACGGAAAGCGCCAAGACCCCTAAGTAGACACCTGCCGCGAGTCCCATGCGCCCCCGCTGTCGGCCGCCCGCGAAGACGCCGAGGTCGAGCTCGAGGCCCGACAGGAACATGAGATACGAAAGGCCGAAGAGCGAAAAGAAGTCGAGTAGGCTGTTGCTGGGGATGATGCCGAACCCCGTGCGGCCAAAGATCATGCCCGCCAGGAGCTCGCCCACCACCATCGGGATCTGCAGGCGGCGCACGCGGCTCAGACCGAGTGGCACCGCCACGGCCAGCAGCAGTACGAGCACGAGCGGATACCATTCGTGGCTGCTCATGGCTTCCTCCCCGCACCGCCATTATAGCGAAGACCCGTCCCGGCCTTGCGGCCGGCGTTGAGCGGCGGGGCCGCTTGCTCTAGCATAGCGGCATGGAGAAGCGTAGGCCCGGCCTCATCGACCCGCGTGCCCTGCCCATCGCCGTCGGTTACCTGCCGGTGGCCTTCGCCTTCGGTCTTTCCGCCGTGGCGATCCATCTGCCCGGATGGTTTGCCGTCCTCTTGTCGCTGCTCGTCTACGCAGGCGCCAGCCAGTTCGCCGCGCTGCACCTTTTGGCAAGCGGCACGCCCTTTCTCGCGGGCATCGTCGCGATCTGGCTCATCAACCTGCGCATGGCGCTCGAGGCGCTATCCTTCTTTCGCCGCGTCGACTGGGGCCACCTCAGGCCCCATCTCTCGCTGCTGCTCACGGACGAGACGTTCGTCGCCGCGAGCCTGGGCGACGCCATGAGTCCAGCCGCCTACGTGCGGCTCGTGTGGCTGCCCTATACGGCCTGGGTCCTCGGCAGCCTCATCGGCGTCCTCGCCGGCGACCTCCTGCCGCTCCTCCTGCGCCACGCCTTCGGTATCGCCATCGAGGCGCTCTTCGTTAGCCTCCTGGTCGGCGCCGTGCGGGCCGATGCCCGGACGGCCTGGGCGGCGGCGGCGGGAGCGGCGGGCGCCATTCTCGGCAGTCCCTTGGGCGGCTGGTCCCTCGTGGTCGGCATGGTCCTGGGAGCCCTCGCCTACTTCCTCGCCACGGCTCGCGCGGAGCGTGCCGCATGAACTCCCTTACCCTCTTGACCTTCGTGCTCGCGGCCGCTCTCGGCACCGCCCTGATCCGCTTCCTGCCCGCACGGTACGCGCACCACGCCGCAGACCCCCGCCTCGAGCGACTGCTCCAGGGAGTCCCCGCCGCAGCCCTCGGCGCCCTCTTGGTCACAGGTTTCACGAGCGCGCTGCCGCCTCACGATCTCGTGACGACCGCGTTGTCGCTAGGGGTGGCGGCCCTGCTCGCCTGGCGGCCCGGCGGCGTCCTCTGGCCCGTGCTCGGCGCGGTCGCCGTCGCCGCCACGGGCCTCTACATCCACCTCGGCTAGCCGCCCCGGTACCAACCCGACGGCGCCGCCCCCTCGCCACGCAAGAGAAGGGACGGCCAGGTGGCGAAGCGCCGTCGCAGAATTCGGGTCAGGTCTAGGCGGTCGGCCAGTCGGCGTTCCACGCGACCGACCGTGCGCCCGGCGTCGAGGATCTGTCGCGCCGGTCCCTCGTCGGCGCTCAGCACCGTGACCGGCCCCTCACAGGCGAGGACGAGCGACAGGCCTTCCTCGTCGTCCGCCGCCTCCCACACCTCGAGCACCGGTCCCGGCACATCGCGCGCCTCGCCGGCCCTGCCCGCGAGCAGCAGGGCGGGGCGCCAGAAGGTGCCCCCTGCGGCTGGCGTCACGGTCGGGCAGTCGCCGCCGAAGATCAGCGTCGCCCCGTCGGCCTGCCGGCTGGCGACATACTCCTCGAGGCGCCGGAGGAGCCCTTCCCCCGGCACTGGGCCGATCTCGGTGTCGTAATCGATCGGATTGCCGATCGTGAGGCTGACCCTGCGCGATCGGATGCGCAAAAGCAGATGGTCGTGGTTCTTTCGCCCGCCATAGAGGCGCTGCGCCGACCATTCGGAGCGTCCGCCACCGAACGTCGCGGCGAGCACCGCTGCGGCGGCCGCCACATCGAGGTCCGCGGACGCGAATACCGCGAGGCTCCCCTTGGTCCACCTGGAGAAGAAGGCAGGCCCGCCACCAGCCAGGCGCTCTGTCAGGCGGTCGCCGGGGCCGACACAGGCGGCGAGATCAATTCCGGGGTGGCCCGCAAGCTCCTCGGCGAGAGCCTGGCCGCCAGCCAGGATCTGCAGCACGCCGGGTGGCAGGCCCGCTCACGCAGCATGCGCAGCCACGCGCAACGGTGGCAAGGGCCGCTCCTCTGCGGCCAGCCAGATCACGGCGTTGCCCCGCACGAGTGACGCCGCGACCAGGGCGAGTCCGTGCGCCGCGGCGCCATACGCGGGCCCCATGGCCAGCACCGTCCCCACAGGCGCAGGACGCGACAGGATCTCCTGGGCGAAGCCGCCCCTCCGCCAGCTCCAGCCGTCGGAGGCGGCCGAAATGGCGGCGTCCGCCCAGCGCACGGCATGCTGCCACCAGAGTTCCGCCTCGCGTCGCGGCAGACCGCTCTCGCGCGAGCAGGCGCGCCATCTCAGGGACGTCGTCGCTCAGGTTGCGCAAGAGGATCTCAAGCAGTTGCGCCCTTACCTTTGGCGTCATGCGCGGCCATGGACCGCTCAGGGCCGCAAGCCGCGCCGATCGCACCGCCTCCTCGCCCTGGGCCAGGCTGGCCTGCGCCGCGCGTCCGAGCGCTCAGCCAGGCGTCGGTCGACAGCATTAGAGACCCCCGTGATCTGCCGGCGCGGGTCCCCCGGACTAGGGATGCGCGCGTTCGGCGGCGAGCTGCTGCGCGTAGGTGTAGCTGAAGATGTGTCTGCCGTTCGGCAGGCCGTAGAAGTAGAGGTATCCCACCTTGGCCGGGTGCAGGACCGCCTCGATCGAAGGCAGGCCCGGGTTGCAGATCGGCCCCGGCGGAAGTCCCTTGGCGTAGTACGTGTTGTAGGGCGAAGCGTAATGCTCGTCCTGGATCGTCACGGCGTCCAGCGGCCGACCGAGGGCGTAGGCGACCGTGGGGTCGGACTGCATCGGCATACCGATGCGCAGGCGGTTCAAAAAGACGGCCGCGATGATCGGCCGCTCGCTCTCGAGTTTGGCCTCGCGCTCCACCAGGGAGGCCAGCGTCATTACGTCGTTGACCGTCAAGTGCTCCTTGGTCGCCTCCTGCCGCATGGCTGGCGTGAACTCCCGTTCCCACTGGGCGAAGAGCATGTCGGCGATCTGCCCTGGCGTCGTGCCATAAGGGATCTCATACGTGGAGGGAAAGGCATAGCCTTCGAGGCGATAACGCACAGGGCTCGCCTGCGGCACGAACGGATTGGGGAAGCTGCGGGCCGCCGCCACGAAGGCGGATACGGACGCGATGCCCTTGGCCTGCATCAGGAAGGCGATGTCCGACACGGTGTAGCCTTCGGGGATCGTCAGCTTGCGCGTCGCGACGTCGCCCGCGATGAGCTTCTTCAGGATCTCGGCCGTGGTCTCCCGCCCCGAGAGAAGATAGACGCCGGCCTGGATATCGCCCGCGCTGTGCGAGACGTCAGCGTAGAGCCTGAGATAGAGAGCGCTGCGTATGATGCCGAGATGCTGGAGATTGTCCGCCACACCTGCGAGCGACGAGCCATCCGCCACCTTGACCAGAACCTCGGGAGCCGTGGGCGACACCCGGTCGCCGCCCGTGTTCCAGAAGACGGTCGCCCAAAGGATGGCAGCGATCAGGGCGAGCACAACGAGAAGGCCCAGGATCCTTCCTGGGCCCAATCTGCGCGCGATGGCAGGCCACGGCATCGCCTTCACCGCCTAATCCCGGACGGTCTGGCCGAAGGGCCTACTCGTCCTCACCCTCGTCGTCGTCGTCAAGACCGTCCTCCTCGTCCAGGAGTTCCTCCCAAGCGGTCGCGACGCGCTCGAACTCGGACTCGTCGTCGATGTCGACGAGCACCTCGTTGCCTTCCTCGTCCTCTTCCATGCGCAGGATGACTGCCTCGTCGGCCTCTTCCGCGTCGCCGTCCTCGGTCGGGATCAGGATGGCATACTCGTTCTCGTCCACCTCGATGACGTCAAGCAGCGCGAACTGGTGCTCCTTGCCGTCCTCATCGACGAGGGTGATGACCTCGTCCTCGCTCAGGTGCTCGTGCTCGTCATGGTCGTGCCCAGGGTGCAGGTGCTCGCCCTTGTGCTCGTGATCAGCCATGGTCTACTTCCTTTCCATCGGCTGTCTCGCAGGACTCGTGCCCTGATCGAGATAGCTCTGTAGAATCCATTGCGCCGCCTGCTGGTCGATGATACGCCTTCTGCGCGCACGCGGCACATCCGCGTCGATCAACATGCGTTCGGCCCCTTTGGTGGTCAGGCGCTCATCCCACAGTATCACCGGCAGGCCCGTTCGGGAAGCCAGGTTTTCGGCCAGCTGGCGAGCCGCCATGGCCCGCTCGCCCTCACTGCCGTTCATGTGGCGCGGCAACCCCACGACGATGCGCTCGACTTCGAGGCTGCGCGCCAGCGCCGCGAGCTCCTCCACCTCCGCTCCCGTCGCAGCGAGCGTCGCCACGCCGCGTGCCAGCATGCCGAGCTCATCCGAGACCGCAACTCCTATGCGCCTGGTGCCGGGATCGACGCCCATCACCCGAGACACGCGCTACTCGCCGAGATAGCCGCGCACCAGCTCCTCGAGGAGTTCGTCGCGCTCGATCTGACGGATCAGGTTGCGCGCATTGCGATGCGCGGTGATGTACGCGGGATCGCCAGATAGCAGGTAGCCTACGAGCTGCACGACCGGATTGTAGCCCTTCTCGCGAAGAGCTGCGTGCACCGTCCGCAGCACCTCGGCAGCGTCGGGACCTTCCGGTCGCACGTCAAACATGCGCGTCTTGTCGTCCGACATAGCCTTACCTCCCACCCGCGGCCCGCTTCAGGCCAAGGCCGCTCTTGCGGTTTCCCTGCCTGCGGCCAGCGCAGCCGGCGCAAGCTCGGGGTTCTTGGCGCCCCCCTGTGCCAGATCCGGGCGTCCGCCGCCACGACCGTCCGCAGCTTTGGCCATACGTCCGAGGATATCTCCCGCACGCACTCCGCGCTGCACCAGGTCCGGAGAGACGGCGCAGAGCAGATGCAGGTTTCCGTCCAGCCGCGAGGCTAGGCATAGGATACCTCGTTTGCCCTGGGACCGCCACATATCCGCCACCTCGCGCAGGCCCCCGAGATCCGCGCCGTCCACCTCGCCCGCCAGGATCCCTGCGTCACCAACCGTCTCCTCGGCGCCCAAAAGGCTCCGCAGCGCGTCGCCGAGGCCGCTGCGGCGCAGTCTTGCGATCTCGTCGCCGCGCCGCCCGACCTCCTCGCTCAGTTCCAGAGCCCGGCTGCCGAGCCCCTCGGGCGTCGTGCGCAGCCTGGCGCACGCCTCGGCCTGCAGCGTCTCGATCTCCTGCCAGCGTGCAAGCGCCGCCGGGCCGGTCAAGGCGACGATGCGCCGGATGCCCGACCCGACCGAAGCCTCCTCCACAACCTTGAACGGCCCGATCTCGCCCGTGCGCCGCACGTGGGTGCCGCCACAGAGCTCGCGCGAGAAGCCCTCCACCTCGACCATGCGCACCGTCTCGCCGTACTTCTCCTCGAAAAGTGCCATGGCGCCAAGCTTGCGCGCCTCGGCGGGCGTCGTCTCGATCGTGCCGACGGTACGGTCCTTGCAGATCTCCTCGGTCACGCGACGTTCGACGGCCTGAATCTCCTCCGGCCGCATCGCCTCGTGATGGAGGAAGTCGAAGCGCAGGCGCTCAGGTTCGACGACTGAACCCGCCTGCCGGACATGCGAGCCCAGCACCTCGCGCAGTGCCGCATGCAGGAGATGCGTCGCGGTGTGGTTGCGCATCGTGGCGCGCCGCCTCTGCTCGTCGACGCTCGCCTGCCAGGTCTCCCCGACCCTGATGCTGCCCTGGACCACCTCGCCAAGATGCAGGATGCGCCCACCCGGCAGCTTGCGGCTATCCGAGACCTCCACGCGGCCCGAGGGGGCGACGAGCACACCGCGGTCGCCCACCTGGCCGCCACCCTCGCCGTAGAACGGCGTGCGGCTGAGCAGGATGCCCACCATGCTGCCCTCGTCCGCCTGCTGCAGCCTCTCCTCGCCGACGAAGAGGGCCTGTACCTCGCCCCTGCCCTCG
>JAJYNV010000429.1 GCA_021786135.1 Bacillota bacterium | reverse complement strand
TCGTCGCGACGTGCGAGTTCATCGCTGCGCACCTCGACCGCAGCATCCGGCGCGCCATACCGTTTCCGCCCGAGATCCTGTCGGAGATGCGCAGCCGCGTCGTTGCGCACCCCGAATAGGCCATAGCCGGCCGCCATTGGCGGCGCCTCAAGCTGGGACGGGGGTGAGCTCTGTGCGGATCTTGATCGCGGGGCTCGGCCTCATCGGCACATCCCTGGCCCTTGATCTGACGGCTTTGGGGCACGAAATCTGGGGTTACGACGTGTCGCCAGAGCATTGCGAGGCGGCTTCGGCGGCTGGCGCCATCAGGGGAAGCATCCCTGAAATGGACGGACGATTCGATTGCATCGTGCTCGCCGCGCCGCCCAAGGCGAGTATCGCCCTGCTCGACGCTCCGTGGCAGGCGCCCCTCTGGCTCGACACCGGGTCCGTGAAACAGCCCATCTGCGCCGCCGCGCGACAACGGGGCCTGCCCTTTGTCGGCGGACATCCTTTGGCCGGGAATGCCGGTTCCGGACCGGGCGCCGCGCAGACGGGGCTCTTCGCCGGACGGGGTTTCGCCCTCTGTGCCGGCGGCGGTCCCGGGGAGGCGGCCGAGGCGCTCGTGCGCTCGGTTGGGGCGGTGCCCATCTGGCTGGACCCCGGCGACCACGACCGGGAGGTCGCCGTCACCTCGCATCTCTGCTACACCTTCAGCTGCGCCCTGGCTCTGATGCTGAAGGAGCGGCCGGTGGAACTCCTCGGGCCCGCGGCGCTTGAGATGCTGCGCGTCGCGACGAGTCCGACCGGACTGTGGCAGGAGATCCTCGACTTGAACAGTCCGGCGGTTGAGGCGGCCACACGGGAACTCGGCGCGATACTGGCGGACGTCGCGCAGGGCCTGCCCGAGACGCTTGAGGCAGCCCGCCGAGCTGCGACGACATTGCGTGAAGAGGTGGGTTATGGCCGTTAGCGCCGTGCGCGGAGCGACGATCGCGAGAGAGAACAGCCCCGAGGCGATCTGGGATGCCACCGCAGAGCTGATCGACGCCATCGTGGAGCGGAACGGTATCCGGGTTCTTGAGGTCGTGGCCGCCTTCTTCACCATGACACCCGATCTCGACGCGGCGTTCCCCGCGTATGCCGCGCGCCGGCTGGGCTGGACCGACGTCCCGTTGCTCGGCGCCGTGGAGACGGCCGTGCCGGGAATGCCCCAGAGGATGATCCGCGTCCTCGTGGAGGTGGAGCGCCCCGAGCGTCAGCGCCTCGTGCCGGTTTACCTTCACGGGACGCTGTCCCTGCGACCCGACCTCGCGCCGGAGGCCTGAACCGTTCATCGAACGCATCTGCTATCATGCGAGCAGGAACCGGCCTCTGCCGCGCATAGGCGGGCGCGGGCCGGAAGAAGGACGGGAAGGTCTTTGCAGGTCGTGGCGCTTGTAGGTCCGAGCGGCACCGGCAAGAGCCATCGGGCGTCACTTGTCGCCATCCAGCGTGGCGCCGAGGCGATCATAGATGACGGACTCCTGGTGCGCGAGGGAAAGATCCTCGCGGGGGAGTCCGCGAAGCGTGCCCCGTCCAAACTGGCAGCCGTGCGGCGGGCGATCTTCGCCGACGCGGACGATGCCCAGGCCATGCGCAAGCGTCTGGGCGAAATCCAGCCGAGGCGTGTCCTGGTGCTCGGCACATCGCTCGGCATGGTGCGACGCATCTGCGAGGTGCTCGGGCTGCCGCAGCCGGCGGAAGTAGTGCACATCGAGGACATCGCGAGTCCCGAGGAGATCCTGCACGCGCAGCAGATCCGCCGCGAGCAGGGCAAGCACGTCATCCCGGCGCCCATCGTCGAGGTGAAGCGCACGTTCTCGGGCTATCTTGTGGACCCCCTCCGCTTCATCCTGCGGGGCAGCGGCGGCCAGCGCCGTGCCATGGTGATCGAGAAGTCGGTTGTGCGGCCGACCTGGAGCTACCTCGGCCGCTTCACGATCGACGACAAGGCCGTATCCGCGATCGCGGCCCACGCCGCGGAGGAGATCGCCGGCATCGCAAGGGTGCGCCGGGTGGCCATGGAGACGTGGCCGGAGGGCCTTGTGCTCCACCTCGACGTCACCGTCGTCTTCGGGCACCACCTGCCGACGGCCCTGGCCCGTGCCAGGGATCGCGTGCGGCTGATGGTGGAGCAGATGACGGCCCAGAATGTTCTGAGCGCCAACATCACTGCGCGCCGAGTGGAGCTCCCGCAGGACGAGGAAGTCCGCCCGGCCGGCGAAGGCGCAATGCGACCTTAACTTTTGTCTGCCATGATCCGGATGAGGTCGGCTCTGGCAGAGGAGGGACCGTGGTGGCCCGTCAGGGCACCGTGCTGATCGTCGAGGACGAGGAAGCGATTCGCGAGCTCGTGGCGTTCCATCTCGAGACGGCCGGCTTTCGCGTGCAGCAGGCCGCGGACGGCGAGGAGGGCTTGCGCCTGGCGCTCGAGGCGTCCCCCGACCTGGTGGTTCTGGATCTCATGCTGCCCGGGCTGGACGGCGTCTCGGTCCTGCGCGCCCTGAGGCGCCAGAGCCGCGTGCCCGTCGTCATGCTCACGGCGCGCACGGAGGAGGCGGATCGGGTCCGCGGACTCGAGCTGGGTGCCGATGACTATGTTGGCAAGCCGTTCTCGCCGCGCGAACTTGTCGCTCGCATCAGGGCCGTCTTGCGTCGGACCGATCCTCCGACCGAGCGCCTCGCGGCAGGCGGTGTCGAGATCGACATCTCGGCGCACCGCTGCTTCGTCGAGGGTTTGGAGCGCGAGCTGACTCTGACGGAGTTCGGACTCTTGCAGGCCCTGATGGAGCGTCCGGGCCAGGTACTCACGCGCGAGATGCTTCTTGAGCGGGTTTGGGGCTACGACTATTACGGCGATGCGCGCACGGTGGACGTGCACGTTCGCCATCTGCGGGAGAAGGTGGAGGTGGAGCCGTCGCACCCGCGTCTCATCGAAACGGTGCGCGGTGTGGGCTACCGCTTCGCCCCATGACGGGTCTGCTGTTCGTCATTGGCATGCTGGCGGGGCTGGCGGTCGGATTTGCGGCCGCCCTGGTGTTGCGCCGCCGCGCTCTGCGCGCGTTCGATCTCGTCCTGAGGGCGCTTGCGGCGCTGGCGGCCGGCGCGGAGCCAGAACGGTTCTACGCGCCTCTAGGAGACCTCGCCGAGCGCGAGGAGAGATTCAACGACGTTTTGCAGCAGTTGGCCGAACGCCTTTCGTCCCTCGAACTCGACCGCATGCGCTTCCTCGCCATCATCCGGAACCTGCGCGCGGGGGTCGTGCTGCTCGATGCCCGCCGGCGCGTGCAGGTCATCAATCCGGCGGCCGAGCGCATCTTCGGCGTCTGGGCGCCTGAAGTGGAGCAGACCTACCATCTGGCCATGACGCACACCTACGCGCTCGAGTCGGCTCTCGACCGCGTGGAGCAGGGTGAGGTACTGCAGCTCGAGCGTCGCGAAGGCGAGCGCACCCTGCAGATCGACCTCGCGCCGGTACCTGGCACTGGCGGTACCCTGCTCGTGGTGCACGACGTCAGCGAGGAACGGCGCCTCCTCGAAGTGCGGAGCCAGTTCGTCGCCAATGTCTCGCACGAGCTCAGGACGCCTCTCACCGTGCTTGGCGGCTTCGCTGAAACCCTGCTCGACGATGAGGTCGACGAGGGGCATCGCCGCCGGTTCGTGCGGCACATTGCCGACGAGACCAGGCGGCTCTCGCTGCTGGTCGACGACCTCTTGCGCCTAGCCGCGATCGAGAGCGGCCGCGAGCGTCCGGAGCGCACGCGGGTCGATCTCCTCGAGGCGTCGCGAGCGGTGGCGGAGCGCTACGGTCCAGAGGCCCAGGCCCGCGGGGTCGCGCTCGGCGTCGCCGGTGAGCCGACGGGCGCGCTGACCGACCGGGACCGCATCGAGGGCATTCTCATATCGCTGATCGACAATGCGGTGAAGTACACCCAGGAGGGTGGACATATCACGGTGCAGATCGGGTCGTCCGGCGGCGCCGCCGAACTGACGGTGGCGGACGACGGCCCCGGTATTCCCCAGGCGGACCTGCCGCACATCTTCGAGCGGTTCTACCGCGTGGACCGTTCGCGGCAGCGTGCGACCGGCGGATCGGGACTCGGTCTCGCCATCGCGCGCCACCTCGCGCTGTCGATCGGCGCGGAGCTTTCCGTCGAGAGCGAGGTGGGCCACGGCAGCGCCTTCCACCTCCGCCTTCCGGGCATGGCCCAGTCGGGCGATGCATAGGTCGGGAGAGCGGGGGGCTCCATGTGCAGCGCTTTCTCAAACTCTGGCGGACGGTTCTGGCCGTCGCCGCGCTCCTCATCCTGCTGCTCGAACTGCTGCCGGGACCGGCGCTGCGCGTCGCCGGGGCGACGTCTCTCCTGCCGCTGGCGGAGGCGGCGCGTCCTGGACTCCAGGTGCTGGCTGGCGGGCCTGTCGCGGTCTCCGCACTGGGCTCGGCGTACGGCCTTGCGGCCCTGATGCGGCGCAGTGCGGACCTGGCGCTCGTCGACGTGCCCTACCGCATGCCTGGTATCGCCATGAAGCAGGTGTCGCTCGCGACGCTTGCGGTGATCGCGGCACCAGGGCTGCCGCGCAATCTGAGCCTCAAGTCGCTGCAGGCCATCCTGCGTGGGCAGGTGCGCAACTGGGCGGCGCTCGGGGGGCCGCACCGGCCCATCGAGCTGGTGCTGAGAGCCCATGGCTCAGGGCTCCGGGCGAGGCTCAGGCAACTGGCCGGCGGCCGGCTGCGCCCTGGGGCTCTGACCGCTCTCGCGAGCGGGCAGGTATCCGATCTCGTCCTAGCACTGCCCGGCGGCATCGGCATCGTCGAGCTTGCGTTCGCGCCGCAACGACTGATCGTGCGGCTGGATGGGCGATTGCCCTCACAGAGGGACTATCCCCTGCGCTACAGAGCCTACGCGATCTGGCGGGAGGGGGACCTGCGGGCGAGCCTTGCGGCGGACCTCGTGGCCGCGGTGGCGAAGCGGCAGGACCTGGCGCCATGACCCAGACGCGCGTCGTGCTGTTCCTTTGCATCGTTCCGCTCGCGGCGGTCGTGATATGGGGCCTGCCGGGGCTCGGCGCCGTCGATTTCGCGTCCTGGGTCTGGGCGCCGCCCAGTGTCTACGGCGTACTCGGCATCGCTGCCGGCACAGCCCTGGTTTCGATCGTCGGTGGCGCAGTGGCCGGTGTGCTCGGCGAGGGTGTCGGTCTCCAGATCGGACTCGCTGGGCGCAGCTCCTTTGCCGTTTCGCTGCTGGCCGGCACGCCGGGGGTGCTGATCGCCTTCGCGCTGCTGGCGGGCGGCCTTGGGTTCTTGCGCAGCATCGGCCTTGGTCCCGGTTGCCTGCTTGCGGGCCTCGGACTCGGCCTCGCCACGATGCCGCTCGTAGCCGAGGGCGTCGCGGGCGAGGCGGCCTCCTGGCGCGATACCTATCTTGCCGCTCTGGCGCTCGGCTGCAGCCCGGACGACGCCGGCCGGGCAATCGGCCAGGCGACGCGCAGGGCCACGATCCGCATGTCCTTCGCCGCAGCGGCGCGCATCGCCGGCGAGGCGGCACTCGTCTCCGTCCTGGTCGGGGGGGCGAACAGCTGGCCGCACCTCCTGGCGCCGTCCGGCAGCCTCGCGGGCACCTTGCTCGGCGAGCTGCCGCAGGCACCGCCGCAGGGCCGCTGGGTGCTTGCGCTGGGTGGCATCGCGCTGCTGCTTGGCCTCCTTGGCGGCCTGACGGGCTGGCTGGGAAGGGATTCGGCCCATGGCCTTTAGGCGTGGACTTGGGCGCTACCGGCTGACGCAGGCCGCGCTCCTGCTGCTCTGGTTCGGTGTGCTGCGCGGCATTGGCCCGCCGAAGGGGCCACCGGACGTCGGCAGCCTTCTCGCGAGCATCGTCGGGGCGGTCGGGGCGGTGGCCGCGAGTGCCGCATTCGGTGTGGCGGCCGGGGGCGCCCTCGCCTTCACACCCGGCGGCTGGCGCTGGCGCATGGCGCTGAGCATGAGCGCCGCCCTGCCGAGCGTGGTCGTGGGCGCGACGCTGCTCACGTGGCTCGGCGACAGGCTCGGCGCCGTGCCCGGCATCGGCCTCGTCACCGCAGGTCTCGGGCTCCTCTGCCTGCCGCAGACCGTGCTACTCGCCGAAGAGAGCTTCGGCCGCCGCAGGGAGACCGGGGAGGCGGCGCAGGCGCTCGGTGCGCGTCCCGCGGAGGCAGCCGTCGCAGTCTACGGATTCGTGCGCCGGGAGGTGGCCGGCATCCTGCTCGGCGTGGCCGGCCGAGCGCTGGGCGAGGCGGCGCTCGTCGCCTTGCTGGCACAGGGCCTTCTCGAGCGCGGCCGGCTTGCCTTGCAGGCCGGCACCACGCTCGCATCGGCGCTATGGTATCTTGAGATCACGGGCAGGGTTCGCGACGCGCGGGCCTTCTGGCCAGCGGTGCTATTGCTCCTGCTGTCCTTGGTGGCAGCGGGAGGGGCGGCGGTGCTGGCCGGAGAGCGACGGGAGGGTAGGCTCCGTTGAGTGCTGCTAAGATCAACGTAGAGAATCTCAGCCTCTGGTACGGTGCAGCACAGGGCCTCAAGGACGTCAGCGTCGAGATCGAGGAACACACCATCACGGCCATCATCGGCCCAAGCGGTTGCGGCAAGTCTTCCTTCCTGCGCACGTTGAACCGCATGAACGACCATGTGCCCGGCGCGCGCGTCACCGGCCGGGTGCTCCTGGACGGCGAGGACATCTACGCGCGGGGTCAGGATCCGGCACGTCTCAGGAAGCGGGTCGGCATGGTCTTCCAGCGCCCAAATCCCTTTCCCATGACGATCTACCAGAACATCGCCTACGGGCCGCGTGTCCACGGCGAGCGCTCGGAGGCTCGGCTGCGCGAGATCGTCGAGCAGAGCCTGAGGCGTGCCGCGCTGTGGGACGAGGTCCGCGACAAGTTGCAGAAGAGCGCCTTCGAGCTTTCAGGCGGTCAGCAGCAACGGCTCTGCATCGCCAGGGCTCTCGCGATCGAGCCGGAGGTGCTGCTGATGGACGAGCCGGCCTCGGCGCTCGACCCGGTGGCGACGGCGAAGATCGAGGAGCTGACCGATGCGCTCAAAGAAAACTACACGCTGATCGTCGTGACCCACAACATGCAGCAGGCAGGTCGCATTTCGGACCACACCGCCTTCTTTCTCAGCGGGGAGCTCATAGAGTTCGGGCCGACGAGGGACATCTTCACACGACCACGCGACCCCAGGACGGAAGACTACGTCACGGGGCGATTCGGCTAGAAGGGAGTACGGGAGATGCGCAGCACATTCCATCAAGAACTCGAGGAGTTGCAGCAGGACATCCTGCGCATGGGAACCTTGGTGGAGGAGCGGATCGGCCAGTCCGTCAAATCGCTTGCGGAAGGCGACCGCGAACTCGCGCGCCAGATCGTCGCAGGCGACGACGAACTCGACCGCATGCAGCTCGACATCGAGACGCGCTGCCTCGAGATCATCGCCCTGCAGCAGCCTGCCGCCTCCGACCTGCGCATCGTGGGGACCGCGATCAAGATCGTGGGCGACCTCGAGCGCATGGCCGACCATGC
Organism: Bacillota bacterium; assembly: GCA_021786135.1. Lineage (GTDB taxonomy): Bacteria > Bacillota > Sulfobacillia > JAJZYS01 > JAJYTV01 > JAJZQO01. The sequence goes on along the minus strand of JAJYNV010000429.1, from coordinate 263 downwards.
GGTGGACATCGCCCGCGTCACCGAGCGCATCGGCGACGAGCCGCTGATGAAGCCGCTCATCGACATCCCGCGCATGGCGGAACTGGCCCTGCGCATGACGCGCGACGCGCTCCGGGCTTACGTCCGCCGCGACCCGCAGGCGGCGGAAGAGCTCCTGAAGACCGACGACGAGGTGGACCACCTCTACAGCCAGGTGATGCGCGAACTGCTCGTCTACATGATGGAGGATCCCCGCACCATCCATCAGGGCACCCACCTCCTGT
>JAJYNV010000253.1 GCA_021786135.1 Bacillota bacterium | reverse complement strand
CTTGGGTGGCCTTTTCAACCACCTGTCTCGCAGGCTCTTGACAAGGTCTCTAAGGTGCTGAAAACGGGGCTGCACGCCGGGGAACTCCTGTCGCAAGCCGAAGCCACTCTGCGGTCGCACGTACAGTGCTGCCCAGATGACGAATCCCACGAACATTGCCAGGATCAGGAGGCTCCCCACGGCAGCCACCTCTTAAGGCGCGCTCTACAGGGTCGTTCACGCACAGGCACGACGAATCCTGCTGGGGGCTGATGCAGCGCCAGAAACACGCTGTCTGCGCGTTGCCTCTGAACGTCCGCACTATGGTGGAACAAGCAAGGGTCTCCGTAGCTGAGGCTGCGGTCGACTACTTGGTTCCCGTCTTGACCACGGTACCGCCGCTTCCGCTCGTACCTCCGCCGATTGGTATGGTAACCGGCGTCAAATTGCCTCCAGTGACCACGGTCTCTGGCACCTTGCCTGCGATCCACTCCTGCGCCACCGGCACCTGCACCTTGAGGTGCACCTCGTCCGAAACGAGTGGGACGATGATCTGCACCATCGTGTCGGTATCGAGGTAGACTGTCAGCATGGTCTGATTGAAGCCGGCCTGCTGGAACGACTCATGGAAATTGATCGTCAGCGCGCCATATGGGATCAACGTCACCGGGATCATCGGGCCGTACGACGAAAACAGCTTCGAGCCCAGGGCCTGCCCGAGCGGTATCGTGATCGGGTCGCGCGGCAGGTGATGCAAAGCGGACTGGATGGCCACCGCAGCCTTGCCCACCTCGTCATTGATCTTGGGTAGGTCCGGTTGTACGAACGCTATGCCGCCCTGGACGTGTACCTGAAAGAGGTTGGCGTTGTCCTCGCCGAGATCCCGCTCCAGCGCGGTCGAGAGCACTCGTATGGCGAGCTGTTGAGCCTCGATGCGCGACAGGTCGAGGACGGTCTGGTCCAGGTTGAGTTCGAGCAGCACGATGCTCCCCACCGCGAGCAGAACAAGTGCACCGACCAGCCACGAGCCGAAGTGGATCGGCTTCAGAAGGTGGCGGCGCAGCAGCCGGTCGATCTGACGTCGGACTTCCCCAAGGTGCGGCATGTGCTCCACCTTCCCCTGGAGCCTATGCGGGACACTTTGTACGTCTTTCGCCGAGAACTTCCCGCGGTCCACTCTGGACAACCAGAAACTCTTTGCGCGCAAGCGGCTGTGGCCGCAGGTGCCAACGGCACGCGAGTAGAAAGCAACGTTATCCAGGGCCGGCGCACGATGTGATCCAACGGGAGGTCAGAGGCTTGCTGTCGAGCAGCAACTTCCTACCAGGCCGCGGCAGTGACCTCAGAGAGCTCAACCAAGCGCTGAGCGACCTGTTCGGCGTACCGGTCCAGACGCGCGAGTTGCGTCGCGGCATCGCCGCTATCGCCGAGGCGTCCAGCCTTGCCGAGGCGCCCGAGGAGCCCGAAGTCGGCGTGCACATCGCTGTGCGAGGTCAATTCACCGGTCGTCTTCTCCTCCTGATGCGCCCCAACGACGCACGCCGCATCGGTCGGCTGCTCGGCGAGGGTGACGCTCCTTCCGAAGAGGTCCTCGACGCCTGTCGTGAGGTGGGTATGATCATTGCGGGCCATTACCTCTCGGCGGTAGAGCAGTTTGCAGGCGAGATGGGCATGCCCACGCCGCCCGCCTCGGCGGTGGACATGATGGCGGCCATCGTCGAATCGGTCGTAGCCAATGCGGGCGAACGAGCAGTCGCGAGCCTCTTCTCCATCGAGGTCGCCGACCCCTCAGATCCCATCCTCCTGAAGCTGCTTGTCCTGCGGGACTCGCCTCTGACCAACTGAATGGTGACACTTGAGACAGCGTGAGGGGCGCGGGCAGTGATGCCCGCGCCCCTCACGCTTCATCAGCCGCGGTACTTCTCGATCAGCTTCCCAAGTCGGAGATGCTCCTCTTCGAGCTGCGGCAGCCAGCTTTTGAGCATCTCCTCACCCGCAGGCGTCAGTTCGTAAACCCGACGTCCGCCGCCGTCGCCTGCCTCCCAGCGCGATACGACGGCGCCATCCGTCTCGAGCTCGGCCAAGGCACGGTAGACGCTGGACACGTCCGGCATGGCGCCGGCGCGAGGCAGGGTATCGCTCAGTTCCCCAAGCAGCGCATACCCGTGCTGCGGTCCCTGGCGCAGCAGGATCAGCAGCGTCGGCACCAGATGGTGCCGACCACCGCGCGCGCGTCCTCCGTGGGCGCCGCGCCCGCCAAAGCCCCGACCCGGTCCCATGCCGTGCGGACCACCCCGACGACCGTGCACTTCACCGAAGTGCATCCCGTCGCCCTCGCCGTGCCAGCCTTGGAATCCCCGCATACAGAACACCTCCGACGCCAGTATATGCGTAGTGCATATACTTGTCGAGTGCTAGCTTTTGCGTTCTGCCTAGTCTTCAATGCGCAGGAACCGGTGCTTGCCCACCCGCAGGGTGGCTCCCACATGCCCGCGCAGATCCTCGCCCCAGCTCAGCCGCGACTCGTCGACGCGTATCGCGCCCTGGTCGGCGAGGCGCCGCACCTCCGTGAGCGACGCAGCGACACCCGCACGGACGAGCACCGCCGCAAGGTCCGTGCGGTCCGCCTCCCCCAGACGGATCGACGGGGCATCCGCCGGCACCTCGCGGCGGGAGAACGTGGACGCGAAACGTTCGCGGGCCGACACGCCCGCCGCCGCCCCGTAGTACAGCGCCACCGTGCGCTCGGCCATCTCAGCCTTGAGATCCCTCGGGTTCAGGCCGCTCGCCGTGACCTTGCGCAGGCGGATCTCCACCTCGTCCGGCCCCATGTCTGCCGCCAGCAGAAGGTATTCCCCGAGCAGGCGATCGGGGATCGACATGAGCTTTCCGAACATCTCGTCTGGACTTTCGTTGATCGCGACATAATTGCCAAGCGACTTGGACATTTTCTGGCTGCCGTCGAGACCAGTCAGGATCGGCATGAGCACCAGTACCTGCGGTTCTATGCCGTGGTCGCGTTGGAGCTGGCGCCCCATCAGGAGATTGAACTTCTGCTCGGTCGCACCCAGTTCCACATCCGCTTTCAGGGCCACGGAGTCATAGCCCTGCATCAGCGGGTAGATCAGTTCGTGCAGGTAGATGGGCTGGTTGTCACGGAAGCGCTTCTGAAAGTCCTCACGCTCCAGCATGCGCGCGACCGTGGAGCGGCTAGCCAATTGCAGGGCGCCGGTGAACCCCAGCGGTCTGAGCCACTCGGAGTTGCGGCGCACTTCAACCTGATTCAGGTCCAGGATGGCGCCGACCTGCTCCAGGAACGCAGCTGCAGCCAGCTCGACGGCCTCTTCGTCCAGCGCCCGCCGCGTCTCCGACCGGCCGCTCGGATCACCGACTCTCCCCGTCTCGTCACCGATCAGGAACACAGCCCGATGACCCAGCCGCTGAAAGGCGGCCAGTCTCCGCAACACCACAGCGTGCCCAAGCGTGATCACAGGGGCTGTGGGGTCCACCCCGAGCTTGGCCACGAGGGGGGTGCCCCGCGCGAGTTTCCGCCTCAGTTCCTCTAGCTCGATGACCTCTGCGGCGCCCTGCGTCAGAATGGCGATCTGCTCATCGATAGACGTTATCGGGTCCACCTCCGACTTGAACAAGCATTATACCACGGGCACCCACATTTGGCGCCTTCCCGACCCGGCGGCGTACAAGGTATACTCACGGAGAACCGCCCCGGCCAAAGGGGGTACACGATGTCCCGCCAGCATAGCCCGTCACGTCCAAAGCGCCGCGTGATCTGGTGGCGCCTCGTGCTGGTAGTCTTGGTCAGCTTCGTGGTTCTGGTTATTGTCGGGGGCGCCGGACTGCTCTTCTACGAGGCCCGCTCCCTCCCCAGCGTCGCGGACTTCACTTCGGCCCAAGCCACCTCCTCGCGCATCTACGACCGCAACGGCCATTACGTGACCTCTATCGGCCTGCACGACTCCATCCCCGTCTCTCTCAACAAGGTACCCCACAGTCTCGTCCGCGCCCTGCTCGACACCGAGGATCGTACGTTCTACACCAACTGGGGCATTTCATTTCGCGGCATCGCGCGCTCGATCATGGTGGACCTGCTCCACCACGGCTTTACCGAAGGTGCTTCGACCGTCACGCAACAGGTCGCGCGTGACCGCTACCTGACGGACACGAAGTCGATCAGCCGCAAGATCCGCGAAGCCATGCTGGCGGTCGAACTGACGAGGGATTACACAAAAAACGAAATCCTGACCGTCTACCTGAACGAGGTGTACCTCGGCAACGGGGCCTACGGCGTCGGGCAGGCCGCGCGCGTGTACTTCGGCGTCCCGGTACAGAAGCTCGACCTTGCCCAGTCCGCCATGCTCGCCGGACTCCCGCAGGCACCTTCGTACTATGATCCCTACTACAACTTCAAGGCCGCCAAAGCCCGTCAACGCCTAGTGCTGCAGAACATGGTGGCCGTCGGCGACATCACACAGAAACAGGCGAACGCCGCCTACGCAGAGCCCCTTCACCTGCAGTCCAACCTGGGCAGCCAGACCTACCCGTACCCGTGGTTCGTCGAGGCAGTCATCAACAGCCTGCAGGGACGCATCCCTCTGCAGAAGATCCTGAACGGCGGTCTCAACATCTACACGACGCTTGATCCGCACATCGAGACCATCGCGCAGCAGGCTGTCACCTCGGTCATGGGCAGGGCCTTCCCCTCGACGGCGGCGACGCCTGAGCCGCAGGCCGCAGCAGTCGTGATGGATCCCCGCAACGGCGACGTCCTGGCGATCGTCGGCGGACGCACCCATCCGGTGGCCTTTGCGCTCGACCGCGCCTTCGTCAACCGCCAGACCGGTTCCTCGATCAAGCCTCTCGCGGAGTATCCCGCCGCGTTGGAACAGGGCCTGACGGAGGCCACCGTGCTCGATGACGGTCCCTGGCTGAAGGTCGGCGGCAAGTGGTGGCCCAACAACGACACCTTGCAGTACTACGGCCGCATCACCGTGCGCCACTCGCTCGCGATCTCGGACAACAACAACTCGGTGCACCTGCTGGACATGGTCGGCGTCGGAGCCGGCTTCGACATGGCAACGCAGCGTTTCGGCCTGCCGCTCGTGCGCAGCGGCTCTTCCAACGACTATAACCTGGCCATGGGCATCGGCGGCCTGACGAAGGGCGTCACCCCGATGGAAATGGCAGCCGCGTACGCCACCTACGCAAACGAGGGGCTGCGGCCCAACCCCATCCTGGTCCGCAAGGTGGTCGCGCCGAGCGGGCAGGTGCTGTTCCAGCAGAAGCCCCACCTCAGCTACGAACTTTCTCCCCAGATCAGCTACATCATGATCAACATGATGGAGGGGGTGTTCAGCGAACCCGGTGCCACCGCCTACGGCACATCGATCGGGCGGCCTGCCGCCGGCAAGACCGGCACCTCGAACCAGGGACGCGACGGTTGGTTCCTCGGCTTCACGCCCCAGCTCGTGACCGCGGTCTGGGAAGGGTACGACAACGAGCAGCCGCAGCCCAACACATTCGGAGCCACCTACGCCTTGCCGATATGGCAGCAGATCATGTCCCAGGCCTCCGCAGGCATGCCGGTGGAGAACTTCTCCCGTCCTCCCGGCATCGTCAGCGTCAAGGTGGACATGAAGAGCGGTCTTCTCCCCTCTCCCCTGACCCCAGTCCAGGACATCCGATCCTATCTCTTCATCCAGGGCACGCAGCCGACCCAGATCTCGAACGTCTGGACGCAGGCCACGGTCGATGCGCTGCACCCCAAGGAACTCTGGTCGCCCGCCTGTCTCCCCGACCCCGCCGTATCCAAGGTCTTTCTGACCGTCCCCACAGACATCAAGATCGGCCCCGGCATTCCCAAGCCCCTCGACAGCAATCTCTGGGTGCCCACGACGTACTGCACCGGGTCTGGCACGAGCGGCGGCGGTACCGGCACGAGCGGAGGCAGCCCGGGTCAGGAGACCCTCAGCATCACCATCCAGCAGAACCAGTTCAATCCCATCCAGCTCGCAGCTACCGTCGGCACTCCCGTCACGCTCACTGTGCAGAATCTCGATACCGCACCCCACGAGTTCCAGCTCGCGACGCTCATGCCGAGCCCCGAGGTGGTGCCGCCGCAGGGCAGCATCTCGGTGAACCTCACCCCCACGCAGCCGGGAAACTTCACGTATACCCTTCTCGATCAACCGACGGCGATAGGTACGCTCCAGGTGTCACCGGCGGCTAGCCCGACCGGGCCGACGCAACCGACCACGCCCACGACGCCCACGACAACGAGCCCAGGCGGGACGACGACTCCCTGAGAGACAGCATGACGATGCAGCGGTGCCGCAAGACCGGTGGCCCGACGCCCGGTGCCGGCCGCCCGGACTGCACCCAGGCTCGCGACGCCCCGCACGCGCCCCTTGGTACGCTGGCGGCACCTGCGAGAAGATCTGGGGATCGGCGCCCATGCGCCGATCCCCAGATCGTATTCCGTACCCGCTACTGGCTACTCGCCGCCCATTGGCATCATTCCGCCGCTCTGCCCGTGCACCTTGCGCAGGAACATCGCGGGGATGAACGCCACGACAAGGACCAACGCCGTCAGCAGGAAGACGTCGTCGATGCCGCTCGTGAACGACTGCTGCGACACCATGCCGGAAAGGAACAGGTTGCCCAGCACGGTCGGCTGCAGCCCGGGGAACCAGGCGCCGAACTGGTGCCCGATCTCCGTCAGCAGCGTGACCACCGCAGGGTGGCTCGGCGTGATCGCGGCGGTGAGATCGTTGGTGTGCGTCGCCATCCGGCCATCCAGGTATGACGTGAGATAGGCGATGCCGAACGATCCGGCAACACGCTGGATGATGTTCGAGAACGCCGATGCCTGGCCGACCAGACGCGTCGGAATAGCGTTGAGACCCGCGGCCTGCACGGGCATCATCATGAAGCCCATGCCGACGCCGCGCACGACCAGCCACCAGATGATAGTCGACGTGGACGTGTAGACGGTGAGATTGTGCATCAGATAGGTCGCGACAGCCAGGATCAGGAGGCCGGTGAACGCCAGCGGCCTTGGTCCGATACGGTCGAAGAGCCTGCCTGAGAGCGGCATCATGACACCGCTCATGAGCGCGGACGGCATCAGGATGAGCCCCGTCTCCAGAGCGCCCATGCCCGCAATGTTCTGCAGGAAGAGCGGTATGTAGAAGACGCCCGAGAAGAGCGCCACGGTAGTGGCGATCACCAGCAGGTTGGACCAGCTGAACACGCCATAGCGGAAGACGCGCACGTCGAGGAGCGGATGTTCGACGAGGATCTCCCACCAGACGAAGAAGATCAGCAGTGCACCCGCCCCGACCAGCATCAACACGATCGTCTCGCTTGTCCAGCCAAGCGTCTGCCCCTGGGAGAGAGCGTAGAGCAGCGTGAAGAGGCCGCCAGCCGCCGAGAGGAATCCGACGATGTCGAACGGTCCCACGGGATGGCGCTTGAACACGGGCAGCACCCGCTCCGCCGCCAGGATGCCGAAGATGCCGATCGGCACATTGATGTAGAAGATGAGGCGCCAGTCCACGTACTGCACCAGGTAGCCGCCGATCGTCGGTCCGAGGGCCGGGGCGACGATAATGGCGACTCCCAGGATGCCCATGGCGCTGCCGATGCGGTTGCGCGGCACCATGCGATAGAGCATGGAGGTCATCACGGGCATGATCATGCCGCCACCGATTGCCTGCAGCACGCGGAAGCCGATCAGCGCGCCACCGCTCCACGCCAGGCCGCTGAGCGCCGAACCGATCGTGAAGATGACGAGCGATAGCACGTAGAGTCGCTTGTAGCCGATCCGGTCGCCGATCCACGCGCTCGTAGGCACGACGACGCCCAACGTCAGCATGTAGATCGTGACGATCCACTGCACCTGGCTCGTGCTCATGCCGAAGACCGACAT
>JAJYNV010000109.1 GCA_021786135.1 Bacillota bacterium | reverse complement strand
CGAGTCCGGGACCGGGCAGGGAAAGCATGAACGACGCGTCGCCCCACGAGAGCTCCTCCGACGCCAGCACGGCGTTGCGCAGCGTCTGGTGCTCGCGTGGCGCGTCGCCCGCCGCCGAAGACCGGGCAGAGCCGGGGTCTCGCGGCATCATCTCGGTCGAAATGCCCGCGCGGTCGAGGACGGCGTAGAAGTCCGGCTGGATGTCCGCCATGCGGTCCGCCTCGAGGCTTCTCGGTCGGATCTCGGTCTCCGCGAAGTAATGGAGGTACGCGCGGATCGTCTGTTCCTTCGAGGACTCGGCGAAGTCAGGCAATACCCTCGGCCTCCTCTCTCGTCTCGATCGGGATCGCCGCCTGCGCCAAGGCCTGCCGGTGACCCGTGAGCGCCGAGAGCGTCTCGACGTCCCTGAGCCAACGCTCGGCCGGATGGTCGTCGACAAAGCCGTGGCCGCCCAGGGTGCCGACACAGGTGTTCACGGCCAGGAACGCCGCGTCCTTGGCCGCCCGGAGGGCCTGTGCCGCCGGCGCGAACGCGTCCTCGCCGCGGTCGTGCCGCCACGCGGCCTCCTGCCAGAGGAGCTCTGCGGCCTCGCTCTCCATCGCCACCTCGGCGAGCGGAAAGGCGATGCCCTGGAAGCTGCCGATCAGGCGGCCGAACGCCTTGCGCTGGGCGGCGTAGTCACGCGCGTAGGCGAGCGCCGCTCGGCTGTAGCCGTGGAAGAAGGGAGCGAAGTAGAGAAAGAGCGCCGTGCGCTCCCGAGCTCCGCAGGCTCCCAGGACCTCCGCACTGCCGTCCACCACGATCCTGGCCGTCTGCAAGGCGCCGAGGCCCATGGCCGAGGCCGGACTGAAAGCGAGGGCACCCGCGTCGACGCGGCAGAAACGGTCCCCGTCGTCGCCAGCGGCGATCAAAAGACAGTTCGGACGGTCGCCGCCCGCGGCGGCGAAGCCGATCGTGCCGGCGACCTGCGCACCTGCGAGCCGCACTTCCCCGCTGCGACGATAGCCGAGGTGACCGCTGCCGCCGTCGAGAAAGCCGACCAGCGACTGTTCACCGAACAGTGCCGCCGCCTCGGGCAGCAGGAGCGACGTGCCGATGGTGGGCGCCTCCGCGACGAGACTAGCCACGGCATGCCCCACCGCGAGTGCCGGCAGTCCCAGGCCACCGTGCTCGGCGCTGCGCGCGAGGTCGAGCAGTCCGAGATCCCGGGCCTGGTCCCTCAGCGCGGCCGGCACCGCCCGCGCCTCCTCCGCGGCGCGTTCCTCTGGCGCGGCGGTGCGTCCGAAGTCCCGCGCGAGCTCGGCGACGGCGGTGCTGTCCTCGTCCCAATCAAAGCGGAACATATCTACTCGCCTCTCTTCCGCAAGCCTTCAAGAAACGTCTGGGCGAACTGCCTGCCGATCTCTTCCGGCGACAGGCGGCCATCCGGCTGGTACCAGCGGTGCGCCCAGTTGAGCGCGCCGAGCAGCATCAGCGCGGCGACGGCAGGGTCCGTCGGCTGGAACTCGCCCTCATCGATGCCTTCCGCGACCAAATCGGCGACCAGGTGGTTGTAGCGGTGCGTCATGCCGCGCACCTCGGCCGCCAGCTCATCCGGCACGTAATGCGACTCCCGCACCAGCACCGTCACCCGTTCGGGTGCGGCGCACAGGCGCAGCACATGCGCCTCGATGATGCGCATCAGACGCTCCGACGCCGAGCCGCCCGCGGCGGCCATGCGCTCGCCGTCCGCAAGATAGCCGGCGATCGTCTCCTCCGCAAGCGTCTGCAGCAGGACCTCCTTCGCGGTCACGTAGTGATAGAGGCTGCCCTTCTTGAGACCCACGGCGTGCGCGATATCGTCCATCGTCGTCGCGTGGTAGCCGCGCGTGTGGAAGAGGTCCGCGGCCGCTCCGAGGATTTCCGCGGATCTTGCCACCGCACCACCCCCTTCAACCGACTGGTCGGTCGAACATTTCCGCGGGTCTCTGTCCGATTCCTTCCTCGGTGGCAAAAGAATTTGTGCACAAGGTCCAGTCGGCCATGCTGCTAAGCCGGGTCCGGCCTCGCTCTGCCACTGCGCGCGGCGGAGGCTGCGACAAGGGCCTGCGCGGCCTGCGCGACGTCCTCCTGCAGGCGGCGGAGGTCCGACAGAAGGGCCCCGCCTTCGCGCAACGGTTCAGCCGCCGTCAACTCTAGCAAAGGCTCGAGCATCGCACGGTTTGCCTGCGCCAGCCGCTCCAGTGCCGCGCGGAGCATGGCGCGCGCCCCGGGGCCGGGCCCCTCCACCTCGCGCACGAACGCGCGCACCGCCGCGCAGGCGGCTGCGAGGGCAGGCTCGACGAGGGGATGCAGCACAGTGCGATCGCTTTCGCGCAGGCTGCGCCCCATGCCGCGCACCTCGATCGCGACCCGCTCGAGCGCCGCAAACGCAATCTCGAGTCGCCGGGCGTCTTGCGCGCGCCCGCGCCTGAGCGGATTGAGCCTCAGACTCTGACGCGCCAGTGTCACTGCGGCCTCTGCCTCACTCGCCTGTCTCGCCAGGGCCAGCGCCCGGCCCGGCCGTGCCGGTGCGGTCCGGGACTGGAGCGTATGGAGTTCCTCCTCGATCGCCCGGCCCAGCGCGGCCACAGCCTCAAGCGCCGAAGGCGTGGGGTCGGGCGGCCAGAGGAGTGCCTGCACCCCGACGCCGACCAGGGCCCCCAGGACTGTCTCCATGAGGCGCGCAGCGGCGTACTCGGGCTTGCCGCCCAAGGCCAGCACCAGGAGTCCGGAGACGCCCACCTGCGTCGCCGCGCGCGCGCGAAAGCCGAGCAGGCTCGACACGGACATGCCGAGGAAGACCAGCAGCGCCACGGCAGCCGCGCTCGCCCGCAGAACGTGCACGAGCCCAAGGCTCAGGGCGATGCCCAGCACGACGCCAAGAATGCGCTGGGCGCCGAACGCGAGCGTTTCGTAGACCGTCACCTGGAGCGACAGGATCGCGGCGAGCGAGGCGAAGTACGGCTGGTGGCTGCCGAAGGCCAGGGTGGCCAGCCACCAGGAGAGCCCAGCCGCGATCGCCGCCTTCGCCGGCGGCACGGCACGGACCGCGAGTTCTCGCAGCGGCACATCGCTCACCCGCACCTAAGGTTCCCGGCGGGGGCGTCGCGATGCCGAGAGACCTCAGGCCGCGACATTCAGCGCAGCCACCTGCGGCGTGCCGCCCAGAAGAGCGTCAGGCCCGTCAGGACGACCATGAGGCCGAGCGACCAGGCGTAGCCCCTCGGCCAGCCGTACTCGGGAATGCGGAAGTTCATGCCGTAGATCGATGCGATCAGGGTCGACGGCAGGAAGAGCAGCGAGACGATTGTCAGGACCTGCATGACGTGCGTCATCTCGTTCGCCTGCACGGACGTGTAGGCCTCGACCGTCTCGCCGAGCGATTCGCGCACCGACTCGATGTCCGCGTAGGCACGGGCGATGCGCTGGCTGGTCTCGCGACAGGCCCGCTCCGCGTCCTCGCCCCACAGCGCGGGCAGCTCACCGGAAAGAACCGCGAAGATGGCCTGCGCCCTCTGCACAGCCTGCCGCAGGGAGAAGGCGCGCCGCCGCACGCGATAGGTCTGGTGGCCGAGCCCCTTTTGTGGTCCGACCAGCACGCGCTGGGCCACTTCCTCTGCGGCTGCGACGTTCGCCTCGCTCTCCGCCTGGTAACCGGAGACGAGGCTCTGCCAGGCGAGCCAAAATGCCTCTTGCGTGCTCGTGGCCTCATGGAGGGACGCCACGATCTCCCTCGCGGCGCGAGATTCCTGCCGCGCGAACAGGCAGAGCCTCTCGGGCAGGCAGAGCATCGCGAACGGCCCCGACTCGCGCGGCGCGCCGATCTCAAACGCCCTGAGCGCCACCTGCCCCTCTCGCACGCGCACCTCCAGGCGGCTGTCACCGCTCAGCACGAGGAGGCCCGCTTCATCGCGTGGGTCAGGGAAGATGCGGCGCATCGCATCGGCGTCGAGCAGCGGGTACCAGACCACCTCCCCGTGACCTCTGCCCCCCAGATGCTCCTGGCGCAAAGGCTGCGGCGCCGTCATCCCCCGCTCGCCTGCGGTCGACGCCGCGTGAGCAGGTAGGCGAGCAGGATCCAGCTGAGCAGGACGACGGCGACAGCCGGTCCGACGACGTGGCGCACGATCACCTCCGTCTGTGCCTCGGGGCCCGAGAAGGTGGCGAACACCCCCGCCAGGACCGTGCCCGCAAGGGCGACGAGCGGCCGGGAGCGCTGGCTGTCCATGGCGATGCAGGCGTACTCGGCTGCCGCCCACAGGTGCGTGGCGCTGAAGGTGAGGACGAAGGCGCTCCAGGCGAGGACGACGACGAGCCCGATGCGGTTGAGGACGAAGCTGCGCAGGACGAGGGTGCGCAGCGCGGTGACCACCGGCCAGATCTGCGTCAGCACGTACCCCGGACCTCCCGTGCCGATGGCCGCGACATAGGCGACGACGATGAGCACGGTGACGAGGATGACTCCGCCGATGACGGCCGGCATCTGCCGCGAATACCTCTGTGCCGGCAGGAAGGCGACGATCGTGGTGGCCCCGGCATATAGGCCAATGCTGTCGATGCTTCCCGCGAGGATGGGTCCCACACTCAGGTGCGGTCCCGGCAGCACGGCGGCGAGCTGGTCGGCACGTCCCAGCAGCAGCGCGAAGGCGGCGAATGCCAACATTCCGGCAAAGAGGAAGCTGACGTAGACGGTGCGCGCAAGTCCCTCGACACGATGGCGGGCAGCCGTGAACGCGCTGAGGAGGATGAGCGTCGAGACGCCGAAACGCGACGCGCCGGGCAGGATGACGGCGACAGCCATCGTGGCGAACTGCGCCGACACCTCACCCGCCAGCAGCAGTTCGAAGAGCGCCAGCAGCACGAGCCAAGCCCGGCCTCCGGCGCCGCCCTGGCGGACGAGCGCGAGAGGCAGGCTGCGAGCTGGCAGTCGCTGTGATCGGCCTGCGATCCAACTGGTCCACAAGATCGCCGCAAGCGCCACGAGGAGCAGCGCCAGGATACCTGCGCGCCCGGCATCGGCCACAAGCAGTCGCGGCAGGACGAAGACACCTGTCGCGAATGTTGCCCCGGCCGTGAGAAACGTAGTCTCAGCTCCGCTGATGCCGCTGCCTGCCCTCATACCAGGATGCCCTGGTCCGGTAGGTGCACCTGGACGCGGACGGTCACGACAGCCTGCCGGAATGCCGCCGCATAGTCGCCGAGCGCCCGGAACGCCTCGGGATCTTCAAGGTAGACGGTCTGGGCGAAGTCGAAGGGGTCGACGCCAGCCCGCTGCGCGCGGCTGATCGCCGCCGTGAGCTTCTGTGCGAGCGCCTTGGCGCAGGACTCCTGCATGACCCCGAGAGCCTTCGCCGTCATGTGCTGGACGCGCGCGGGCCGCTGCGCCACGAGCCCCTGATAGGTCACCTTTGCGGTGAGATGCAGGCGTCGGTCCCTGCCGATGGCTGCGCTGCGGGTGACCTTCGCATGCATGCTGCGCACCGTTGCGCTGCCGAGCGGCGTCGGGAAGGTGAAACTGCCCTTCGTGAGCCTTCCTCGCAGGGTCATCACGCTGACCGTCTCTTCCGGCGTGAAGACGAAGGGCGCCTTCAGGCGGCGCAGTGCGGCGACGCGGTTGACCATGATCTGCCCGTCCTGCGCCTTCGCCACCGGCACCACCGCGACGCTGCCCGGCGCCGCCAGTTCCGCCTGGACCCTCCAAGCCGGTACGCCGTAATCGATGGACTGGCAGCCCACGCAATTGAAGTGCGTGCTGTAGAAGAAGGCCGGCAGCCTCTCCTCAAGAGCTGGCGGCTGCAGCAGCTTGCCGGCCTTGCCGTCCGCCAGCGCGAACCACTGGGTGTCATCCGTCTCGCCGAAGCGCTCCTCCTCGGCGATCAGCCGGTCGCGCAGATCGGGCGGCAGATCCAGCGCGAGGATGAGCACATGCATCTGGCCGAGATAGATGTCGCGGCTCGTCTCGTTCTCCATGTGACTGATCGCCTCGGCGAGGCTCTTCGCCACTGCCTGCACGGAGTAGAACTCGTTGCCGCCGCCCGAGCTGCCGCTCAGGGACTGCGGGCTCGGAATCTCGAGCGTGTAGCGGACATCCTGCTTGCCCGCCTTGTCCGCCCCGACGGCGAGCACCAGCGCCCGGGCGTCGATCGGTGTGATGGCGGGTCGCCTGCCGCAGCCGGCAAGCGTCAGGAGACTGAGCGCGCAGGCGATCAGGCAGTGCCGCCTCATCTGCGTATCGCCCGAACCAGGCGATCGAGGCCAAGCGCCGCCAGCAGCGAGCCGTGGTCTTCCCCGTGCAGGGGGCCGAGGGCGCGCACCGGCATGCGCACGAACGCGTCGCGCATCTCCCCTGAACGGCTTGGCACCAGAGGTGCGAGATAGGGACGGCCGGCCACCTCGAGGGAAGCCAGGCCAGCCACGACGGCGAAGCTGAGCGCGATGATGCCGAGCATGCCCCAGAGCGCCGCCGCCAGGGCCATCGGCCAGAGCAGGATGCGCCAGACCGATGTGATCTCGAACGATGGAGCGGTGAAGTCCGCGACGGCGGCGATCGTCGCGATCACGATCATGAGGTCCGAGATGAGACCAGCCTTGACGAGCGCCGTGCCGACCACGATCGCACCCACGGTGCCGAGCGTGGAGCTCATCTGCTCCGGCATGCGCAGGGCCGCCTCGCGCAGGAACTCGACGATCACGAACATGATCACGACCTCGATGAGCGGCGAAAACGGCACGCCTTCGCGCGACCCGGCCACCACGATCGCGAGGCGCGTGGGCATGAGATCCGGGTTGACGGTGGTCGCGGCGACATAGAAGGCCGGCAGATAGAGCGCCGTCAGCGTCGCGATGAAGCGCAGGACGCGGATGTAGCTGGCCTCCCAGAAGGTCAGCATGTAGTCCTCCATGGTGCGGTAGAAGTCGCCGAGCGTCGACGGGTAGATCGCGACCGTCGGGTCTCCGTGCATCATGATCAGCATGCGGCCGGAGAGGACGGCGCGCGTCGCCTCGTCGATGCGCTGCGTCATGCGCAGTTGCGGGAAGAGCGAGTACGGGCGCTGCTCGAGGAGTCCCGTGAGCGTGGCTACGACCTGGAGATCCTTCGGCTGCGCCTCTCCGATCGTGTCATGCACGGCCCCGACGAGTTCGGCATCGGCGACTCCCTCGAGGTGCATGATCGCCACCTGCGTCTTCGTCTCACGTCCCACGGCCCGGTGCCAGGTCTTGAGCTTCGGTGTGCGGATGCGGTCTCGTATCAGGGCGAGATTGGTCTTGAGATCCTCGATGAACGCCACCTGGGGCCCCATCACCGACTGCTCCACCTTGGGCGCCTCAAGACTGCGCACGGGGATCGTCTTGATGTCGAAGGCCAAGGCGCCCGCGACGCCGTCGATGAACAGGATGAGGTGTCCCGCCACGAACTCGTCCGCGGCATCGGTCCAGGTGGTGATCTCTTTCACCACCAGGCTCGGCAGGGCGGCCTGCGCCAGAATCCTGAGGTCGCCAAGGGCCTGCGGCGGCGCCGCCTGGAGTGCGGCCACGAGTTCGCGCTCGACCTCCTCCCGGTCGATGGCGCCGCCGAAGTAGACTAGAAGGGCGCGCCGGCCCGCCAGAAGGAGTTGGCGGCTCACAGCCGGATACGTATCGAGATAGTTCGCCTCCAGCCAGTCCTCGTTCGCTCCCAGGGTCGGCGCGATGACATCCGAAAGGCCTGTCCCGAGCCAGCCGGAAAGATCGTGCAGCATCTCCTCGCCGCGACGTGCGATGTCCTGGAGCTCTTGGTTGCGCGAAGCCACGAGGCCACCCCCCGCCTAGAGTAGGCTTCGATGCGGGGCTCGCATTCTATGCGCGGCCCACGCGGCACGGCTAAACTGGATGCGCGGCGCTGACCGCCTATCCTCCTCGAGGGAGTGTGTGGACTTGCAGGCTCACGATATCGTGCAAGACTTGATGGAACTTCTTGCGGTGCACTCC
>JAJYNV010000195.1 GCA_021786135.1 Bacillota bacterium | reverse complement strand
GATCGCGCGTACCGAGCCGGCCGTCGGTGACGACGGTCAGATGGACTGCCGCGCCCTGGCGCGCCAGGCGGAAAAGCGTTCCGCCGCAACCGAGTTCCGCGTCGTCCGGGTGCGGTGAAAAAGCGAGATAGCGCTCTGAAGTCTGCCAGTCCTGCAAAGGTGCGCGCCTCCGCTCTGCGGGCTAGGGCTACAGGCTCAGGGAAGCTTCGAGCGGCAGCACGAACACGACCGTGCCGTTCTCCCACGCACCGTAGGCGTAGGGCTGCGCCGGGCCTGCGCTCTGGCGCAGGTCCTGCACGATGTCGTCCACCTCGTCCCTGGGGGCTACGAGCATCAGCACGGCACTGCCGCGGCGCAGGAAGCCGCCTTGGGCCAGGAGTCGCGTGAAGCGGCGCTGGCGGTGGCGCAGGAAGTTCTCCACCTTTCCCAGCCGCGTCTCGGGCACCACGGCGATCACTTGGCGCAGTTCCCCGCCGCGGTTCTCGTCCGGCACAGGCCTTCCTCCTCTGCTCTTGTCCTGCCTCATTCTACGCGCAGGCCGAGGTCTGGCTCAAAGAGTTCCTCCGCACGCAGCGTGATGCCGCGCCCGCGGCGCTGCACCCGTCCCTCGACGCCCAGGAGAGGCGGGCGCCGTCCGAACAGGAGGTCTCCCTGGCGCCGGTAGACATCCTCCACGGCGACAAGATCCAAGAGCCCCGTCTCGTCCTCGAGCATGAAGAACGCCACCACCGTGCCGCTACGGGTCGGCGGTCTGTGCGGCCGGTATGGCACGCCTGCGACGCGGACCGTCTCGCCGTGGCGCAGGTGCTTGACTGCTCCCACGCTGGCGATGCCCTGCCGGCGGAGCGCCGTCCTGGCAGCCGCCGCGAGGCGGCTCGGCCCACGCAGGCCGAGTACGGCCTCCTGACGCCAGAAACGCTGCCAGGGCGCGAAGTCCGGCATGTCACGCGGCACGGGAGGGAAGAGCCCGTCCTCCTCGCGCTGCGCCCCGATCTGCCAGAGCAGCCGGCGCCGGTTGCGGTCGAAGCCGTCGAGAGCTCCCGCGTCACACAGCGCCGCGAGTTCGTCGGCCTTCAGCCCGGTGCGTCCGGCGAGATCCTGCAGGCTTGTGAAAGGTCGCTCCCGCCGGGTCGCGAGGATCACTTCACGCTGGACGGCGCCGAGGCCGCGCACGGCACACAGCCCCACGCGCACGGCCCCGTCCTCTTCTACTGTATAGGAAGACAGGGACCGTCGGATGTCGAGCGGCCTGAAGCGCACACCGCGGCGCAGGGCCTCGCCGATCAGGATGTGAGGCGGGTAGTAGCCCATCGGCTGCTGTGACAGAAGCCCGGCGAAGAGCGCCTCCGGTCGGCGGGCGGAAAGCTGGGCGGTGCGCAGGGCGGTGTGCGCGAAGGCGGCGGCGTGCGCTTCGGGAAAGCCGTAGCTCGCGTAGCCTTGCAGCATCGTGAAGATCTCCCGCGCCACCGTTGGGTCGGTGCCGCTGCGGGCGGCCTTGGCGCAAAAAAGCTCGCCCAGGCTCTCCATCTCCGCAGCCGAGCGCGCATGGGTCATCACGCGGCGCAGCTGGTCGGACTCCCCTGGAGTGAAGCCGCCGATGGTGGTCGCGATCTCGATCACCTGTTCCTGGAACAGCACGACGCCGTATGTCTTCTCGAGGATCGGCCTGAGGCGCGGGTCGAGGTAGGTGACGCTCTCCCGGCCCGCGCGCCGCCTGAGATACGGAGTGACCATGTTGCCCTTGATCGGACCCGGTCTGATGATCGCCAGAGCATGCACGATATCCTCGAAGCTCCTGGCCCCCATCTGCCCCTGCAGGGCGCGCTGCGCCGGACTCTCGAGCTGGAAGAGCCCGATCGTCTCCCCCGAGGCCACGAGCGCCATCGCCGCAGGGTCCTCGGCGGCCCGCGACTCGGCCAGTTCCGGTGCGGCCCGGTAGGCCTCGTCCAACACGGCGAGTGTGCGCAGGCTCAAGAGGTCGAGCTTGAGAAAGCCGATATCCTCGACGTCCACCTTGTCAAACGGCACGATCGCCACGCCTTTGGCCGAGAGTTGACGGGGCGCCACCTCGCTCACCGGCTGTCGGCTCACGATCAGGCCGCCCAGGTGCGTGCCGAGGTGGCGCGGCAGCCCCGCCACCGCCGCAGCGGCACGCAGCAGCAGCGCAAGGCGCTCGGAGGCACCCGTCACCGCCCTGAGTTCCGGGAAGAGGTCCCATCGCCTGAGGATCGCGTCGGCGGGCATATGCGGCAGACGGCGCTGCATCTCTTCCACCTCTGCAGCGGGAAAGCCGAGGGCCTTGCCGAGATCGCGCACCGCAGAGCGCCCTTGGAACGTCTGGTAGGTGGCGACGCCGGCGACGTGCTCCTCGCCATAGCGCCGGAAGAGATAGGCGGCCACGCGATCGCGCGCCCGATGGTCGAAGTCGAGGTCGATGTCGGGCCGTTCGGCCCGCTCCCGGCTCAGGAAGCGCTCGAAGAGGAGGCGCCGCGCAATCGGGTCGACCTCCGTCAGACCGAGGCAGTAGGCGACGGCCGAGTCCGCGGCGGATCCCCGCCCCGCCACGCGGATGTCCTCCGCCCGAGCGAAGCGGACGACGTCCCAGACAAGCAGGAAGTATTCCGCGAAGCCGAGTTCCGCAATCGTACCGAGCTCGTGCCGCAGGCGCCGTCCCACCTCACCGCGCAGACCGCCGTAGCGACGGCCGGCTCCTTCGCGCACCAGCTGCTCCAGCGTCCCTTGCGCCGTGTGTCCCGGCGGCAAGGGGTAGGCGGGATAGAGGCGCACCCCGGGCGTGATCGGCTCAAGGCACCGCGCCGCGATCTCGTCGGTTGCCGTGACAAGCTCTGGCCGGTCGGAGAAGCGGGCGGCCACCTCCTCCTCCGAGAGGAGGTAGCGTTCGCCGTTGAGTGGACGCTCGGGACGCACCTCGTCGACGCTGCAGCCAATCCGCACACACGTCAGGAGATCATGCACCCAGAAGTCTTCGCGCCGCAGATGATGCACCGCGGCGCTCGCGACCTGCGGCAGATTGAGGCGACGGGCAAGCTCGCAAAGCCCCGCCTCGAGCGCCTGGTCGCCAGGCAGCGCGCTCCGCTGGATTTCCACGTAGAGCCGGCCCGGGAGCAGTTCGCGCAGGCGCCTCAGCGCCTCCTCGGCCAGATCAGCTCGCCGCGCGAGAAGCGCCCGGTCGACCGGACCTCCTCGGCCGCCAGTGAGCGCGATCAGCCCCTGCTCGCCGGCAAGCGCCTGATAGGGCAGGCGCGGCTCGCCCCGGCGCGAGCCGAGATGTGCCGTCGTCAGCAGGCGGCAGAGTCCGGCATAACCTTCAGGCCCTGTCGCGAGCAGGGTCAGCCGCGCGCCGTCCCCGAGCGTCACCTGGCTGCCGGCGATCGCCCGGATGCCGAGCCGGCGCGCCGCGCGACAGAGGGACGGCACGCCGCTCACGCTGTCTCGGTCGGTGAGGGCGATGGCCCGCTGGCCGAGTTCCGCCGCCCGTGCGGCCAGGGCCTCCGGCATCGCTGTTCCGTCGAGAAGCGAGAACGCGGAGTGCACGTTGAGGTGCACCAATCTGTATACGCCCTTCCTGTGGTGCAAAGGCCTCTCCCGGAGCCGGGCGACGGGGGGCGATCGGCAGGAACCTGTCTGCTGTACCCGAAAACCCTCCGCGAAAGGAAGCGGCACCACGCACGACCTGACCTTCCGCCGCCTCGTGGCCGCCGATCTGCCGCTCCTCGGAGCCTGGCTCGCCGTGGAACCGGCCTTGCGCTGGTACGCCCACGGCAAGGCGCCGACGGCGGAAGAGCTTGGGGAGAAGTACCTGCCGCGCATCCGCGGCGAGATCCCCATCTCCTGCTGGATCCTGATGCGCCAGGGGCATGCCGCCGGCTTCTTCCAGACCTATCGCCTGTGCGACTTCCCGGACCACCCTGCTGGTCCCCGCCCGCGCGCCGCCGCCCTCGACTACCTGCTCGCGCCGCCCGAGATCGGCCAGGGCCTCGCGACCCCGGCCCTGCTCGCCTTCCTGCGCGACGTCGTGTTCGCGGCGCCGGACATCCTGCGCTGCTATGCCGATCCCGATCCCGCCAACCTGGCCTCGGTGCGCTCTCTGCGCCGCGCCGGCTTCCACAGAAGGTCCGGGGTCCAGCCGACAGGCTTTCTGCTGCTCTCCTGCCCGCGCCGTCGGGTCCTCGCTCAGTCGTAGTTGCGCGTCAGGGTCCAGTCGCGCCGATCGAGATCGAAGAGGAGCTCGAACACACCGCCGCCCTCGGTCTCGACGCGGTACACCTGCCGCTCGCCGTGCCCTTCCCACCACTCGCCGGCCTCCCGCCAGGCCTCGAGCACCCGCGCAACACGGTGCCGTCCGCGGAAGGAGAAGGCGAGCGGCGCCCCGTCCCTGCGTGCCGCCACCGGTACCGGCCGGTTCACGAGTCTCGACATCGCACTTCCCTCCTCTCTATGGCCGCAGCTGTGCCGCACCGCGCCGATAGGGGTCATAGTAGGACAGTCGCTGCTCCCGCTCCGGCAGTCGTTCCAAGGGCGGCGGTCCCACCTTGCGCCGCTGGGGGGTGTACGCAACCGGATAGAAGAGGCCGCGCTCCGAATTCGGCTGCGCTTCCTCCGTCGCTGGCACGAGGCGCATGTAGATCTCGCGCACGCCGCCCCCGGCAACCGCAAGGACCATGCCCAAAAGGGCCGCTTCCAGTCTGCGCCGCTCGCGCGTCGGCCGCAGCAGGTCACGCTGCATCGTCTTGCGACAGGCCGACAGATCCTCGACCGCCAGTTCGAGTGCCCCGATCGACGGCAGCCGCCGCGGCCCGGACGTCAGCACAGAGAGCGCCTCCGTCACCGCCTGCGCGATCTCGATCCGGCTCGTGCAGGCCGCCTCCGGGTAGCTGCGCCGCCAGGAGAGGTCCTGTGGCGGCTGCAGCGGCCGATAGCCTCGGGGCTCCTCGCCCTGCGCGAACTGCCAGAGTTCCCGTCCGACAGGTCCCACCTGCTGCCATAGAGCACCCGACCCTAGTGAAAGCACATCCCCGACCCTTTCGAGTCCGAGTCCCGCCAGGCGTCGCTGCGCCGACGCCGGCAGCCAGTCCAGCGCCACAAGCGGCAGTCCGTTCCGCTCGCCTGCAAAGATCAAGCCGCCCGGCACCTTCGTAGGCCTGCCGCCGCACACCCGGGCCTTGGCCAGGCGCAAGCTGTCGCCCTCTGCCGCGCGCACCCGCCAGCCGATGCCCCGGCAGGCAGCAAGCGCAGCCGGCATGTCGTCAGGCGACCAGAGCTCAATGGCCATCTCGCCGATGCCGCACTCCATCACACCGCGCGCCACCGTGAAAAGTCCCTGACGCATCTCCGCCTGCAGATCGGCGCAGGCGGCATCTCCGAGGTCCCGGCGCCACAAGAGGCCCAAGGCGATCAAGGCGGCCGGAGACAATTCCTGCCCCAGCACAAGTCCGCTTCCCGCCGCCCGCGCCGAGAGATCGCGCAGGCGCCGTCCCGCCAGCACGGCAAGAGGCTTTTCGACGAGCTCCGGCTCGCGCCGCTGCAGAGCCTGGGCTCTCAGGCCGTCGATCTCCATATATAGCAGCATGGCGTCTCGCTCCGTTTCAGAACATTTGTTCTGATTCGGAGTATAGGTACCTGCACGCCAGGCGTCAAGTCGGCGCCCGGTGGCAATGCATGCATAAAAAGACACCGCTCCCCTGCACACTGCAGGGGAGCGGCACATGCAGGAGGCGGTTCAGGCGATCATGCTGTAAATCCAGAGGAAGATGGCGAGCGTGATGACGCCGACGAGCACGGCATCCATGTTGACCACGGCACCCTGCACGGCGCTCCCGGCTGCGAGCGCAACTTGCCCGAGCATCATCGCGCCGGAGAACACGCCAAGGAACAACCAACGACGCAAGCTCCGCCACCCCCCATGCGTACCGACGCACATTGTAACAGAAATGCGCCAAATGCTCATGGTCATTTGGCCGTTGGCATGGCCAGAGTGATCAGTGCGACGTCGCCGCATGACTGGAGGAGCCCGAAGCGCGCCAATGCTCCATAGCGGCAGGAGCGGCCAGGAAAGCCAGAGAATTCACCTGTACGGATCTCGGCGGCATTTAGTAAAATGCACGGAAAGGATCGTCAGCCCAGTAGCTGGCGACCCGGGATCCGCGGCGAAGTGGGAGGTGTTCCGCATGGCCCACCGGTTGTTCACGGTGTCCGAGGCGAACGCTCTCGTGCCTTTCCTGGAAGGCCATCTTCGACGCCTTCAGGAACTGCAGCGGCAGGCACAGTCCCACTTCGAGGAGATGGAGCGGATCAAGGCGGTCGGCTATAAGCCTGACGGCAAGCTGATCCTGCAGCGGGACTTCCAGGACACCCGCGACGCCTTCGACCGCTCGGTTGCGGAAGCCAACGCGCGCATCGCCGACATCAACCGCACCGGCTGCCAGCTCAAGAGCGTGGAATCAGGGCTTGTGGACTTCCCGAGCGTCCTTGAAGATCACGAAGTGCTGCTGTGCTGGAAGTTGGGCGAGGATGCCCTCCGCCATTTCCATTCACCACTGGAAGGATTCGACGGGCGGCGTCAGTTGCCCGACTGGGCACTGCCGCAGGAGTCCAGCGATCCGAACGCCAACGCCAGCTGATCGACCAAAGTCCACGGCGGGCCGCCCCACAGGCGGCCCGCCGTTTTCGCTACGGGGAACTCTCCGGGGCCGCGCGCCCCTGGGCGCTCTTACACCGGAGCGGCAGCGAAAAGGATGTGCCCGCCGGCGTCGGGATTGCGCTTGCTGCCGTCGATCTCCGCTTCGAGCAGCGCGGAGAACACGTCGGGACGTTGCTTCAGCTCGGTGATCTGGGCGCTCGGCAGCGAGAGCAGGCAGTCGGTCGCGGAAAGCTCCAGCACGCCCAGCCCGCTGCGCCCCAGGAGGCCGCGCAGTTCCTCCGCATGCAGCATCTTGGCGCGATGGGCGGAGAACCGGTCGGTCAGGCGACCGGTGCGGTAGACCTCCAGCAGGTCCTCCCCGCCGATCGACGGCTCTGGCACCCAGCCGGTGCTGAGAGCCATGCCCAAGGCACCGACGGTGCTCATCACGCTGCCGACCACGCGCCCGCCCGGACGCAACACGCGACGCAGCAGCCTGAGGCCGTCACCCATCTCGTCCGGATAGTAGTTGAGGGCACCGCCCAGACAGACGACGAGATCGAATGTGCCGATCTCCATGTTGGAAAGATCGAAGAGGCTGTGGTGAAGGAAGCCATCCGCTGTCAGTCCATGCGCGGCGAAACGCCGCCTGGCGTCATCCAGCATTCCACGGGAGATGTCGAGGAGCGTGACCTGCGCGCCCTGGCCCGCGAGCCAGAGCGCAAAGCGGCCTGGCCCGCTGCCGACGTCGAGCGTGCGTCCGGGCGGCGCCCCCCAACGGCGCAGGAATTCTGTGATGACCGCACGCTGTACCTCGCCGAGTGGCGTTTCAAACCGGTCCCACTCCCGCGCCGCTCCGTATCCGTCGTAAAACGTCTCAATCGCAGCGTCGTGGTCCCGGATGTCCATGTCGTCGCCTCCCAAGATGCTGTTGTCACTTATCTCCGAGGCGGCAATATCGTATTGCCACGAACGCAATTGCAACGACAGACATTTCGCACGTCGGGAACGCCGTTGTGGAGGATTTCGGGCCCGTCCCACAGGCTACGTTGCGTAGGGCTCGGTCAATATCTGTGAGTTGACGTGCAGGAGTTCAAAGACGCGGCAGATTTCTGGGTGCACGCGTGAGAACGCGCGCCGCCGCATGCCGTGCTCGTCGACGAAAAGGCGCACCCCGACGCGCCATAGCCTCGTGTCATGCTCCCCGACGAGCCGGCTCAGATCGCGCATCGGCATCGCCTTCGCCAGTAGCATCACCAGCGCCTCGAACAACAGCGTGAAGCCGGACCCCGGCCGCGCCCAAGTAGTCTCGACCTGGTGCACCCCGTGCTCGGGGCACCGCACCCGCGGCACCCGAGC
>JAJYNV010000205.1 GCA_021786135.1 Bacillota bacterium | reverse complement strand
GACCCCGGCCGCCGCGACCGCGGGGGCGAGCGGATCGCGCTCTCCGTAGACGAGGCAGATGCGCATGCCCGAAGGTTCCGGCGGCATGTCGAGCAGGCGCCGCTCAAGCCACGGCACCGCAAGCCGCGTCGTTCGCGGCGGCACTTCCCCCACCCGCAGCAGCCCCGGCGTGATCAGGACGAGCGCTCGCACGCGCTCCGGTGCGTGCAGAGCGTACCGCAAGGCCAGGTGTGCACCGTAGGAATGCCCCAGGAGCACCACGGGACGGTCGCCGATCTCCCCCGCGAGCCACGCGAGCTGCGCTTGGACATCCAGCCGCCGCGCCGGCCGCGGCGTCGTGTCGAACCCCGGCAGTGCCAGCGCCTTGACGGGACCCAACCGGCGCAGGAGAGGAAGTAGTCCATTCCAGACGGCGGCCGAACCCCGCATGCCCGCGATGCAGACCAGGGCGGGGTCCCTTATGCGGCGACGCAGCGCCACTCCCATGTGCCGGCGGATCAGGCTCCCGAGCCAAGGCAACGCCACCGCCAGGACCAGCGGCGCGAACTTCCCGAGCACGGCCTCTTCCTCACGCGGCAGGCGGCTCTGCCATGCGCCACTAAGCCAGACGCCGGCGTTCAGACCGATCAGGCCGAGATAGACGTACCAGACCCAGGGCGACGTGGGCCTTCGGCCAGAGGCGATCAGGATGATCGGCACCAGGGCGGCGGCAGAGCCGAGGAGCCAGAGCGGCAGCACGTGTAGGCCATGCGCCGTCGGCACGAGGGATGGCCAGAGCAGGCTCGCGGCCGTTCCAAGCGCGAACGGCGCCACCACGAGCGGCATGAGGATCCACAGCAAGAAGTCCGAGCTTCGATCCAAGAAGGCGCGCAAACTGCCTCACTCCACCCGCGGCCGATGCCCTGATCTGGCATTTCTGTCATCTTAGAGGATCTGTCCGAGGCGGTCCAGGATCATCTGGTCCGTGAGGGTTTCCACCGGCGCCAGGTTGTCGGTGAGCACGATGCCCGGCCCGGGCCTCGGCCGGTGCCAGGTGGCGGCGAGACCGGATTCCACTGGCCGCAGATAGTTCGGCAAGTCCCCGGCCGCGGGCAACTCGAGCGGAGCGTCGCTCGCCACGAGCAGCCGGTTGTAGAGTCCCGGCGCCCTCGCCACGTAGACGTGCGGAAAGACGGTCATCGCGGTGCGCTCGATCGCCTGGAGCAGCGCGGCATGGTTCGAGACGGCGTTCACGTTGAGCGCGAGCACGCCGCCTTGGCTGAGATGAGCCTGGCAGAGGGCGAAGAACTCCCTGGTCGTCAGGTAGAAGGGGATGTAGATCTCCTGGCTGTAGGCGTCGACGATCATCAGGCGGTAGCGCTGCCGGCTCGTCTCGAGGTAGACCCGGCCATCCTCGTTCACCACCTGGGCCGCGGCGGGCTGGAGGTGGAAGTAGCGCCGGCCCAGGGCGACGAGCGTCGGATCGATCTCGACCGCCGTCAAATCCACCTTGCGGTAGGACGTCACATCGCGCCGCAGCATGGTCGGGATGGTGCCCGCCGCCATGCCGATGAGCAGCGTCGAGACGTCCGTGCGCTTCGGGAAGAGGAACGGCAGCGTCAGGTAGGCGTCGTAGTAGAGGCCCGTCAGGCGTGCGGGGGTATAGACCGACTGGATGCCTGCTGCGTCGTTGACGGACAGAGCCGTCTCACCGCTCGGCAGGCGGTACACTTCCGCGAACTGGTATGGCGTCTCCCACTCGCCGATGAGGCCAGGCATCGGCTTCAATAGCGGCGACTGGGCAAACGGCAGGAGAGCCGGCAGGACCACCAGGGTCGCGAGCCACCGCGACCTCGCCATGAGGGCGCCGAGCGCGATCAGTAGCGCCGCCGCGAGCCAGAACGTAGCCCGCACGCCGAACGTCGGGATGATCCAGAAGGCGGGCATGAACGTTCCGAGCAGGCTCCCGAGCGTCGAGAAGGCGTAGAGGGACCCCGCGCGCCTGCCCGAGGTCTCGTCGCCCGCCGCGGCCAGGCGGATGGCGAAGGGGCTCGCGACCCCGAGCGCCGCGACGGGCGGCATGAAGAGCAGCACGGTGCCGAAGAGCGACGCCAGCACGACGCCGGCCGGCGTGCCCAGGAGACCGCCGACCATCGCGCGCAAGAGGGGCTCCGCCATGAGCGGCAAGAAGCCGACGAAGATGCCGGACCCGAGCGTGACATAGCCCAGCGCAGCCCGGTGCGGCCAGCGGTCTGCAAGTCGCCCGCCCGCCTCGTAGCCGATCGCGAGCGCCAGCAGAATGAGCCCGATCAGGCTGGCCCAGACGAGCTGAGACGAGCCGAAGAAGGGCTCCATCAGCCGCTCCGCGCCGAACTCGACCGCCATCACGGCCGCACCGGTGCCAAATACGAAGAGGCGCAGGAATCCTGTCGAAACCCCGCTCACGCCTCGCGCCGTCCGAGGCATCGTCCGTCCCGAGGAAAGATCATGCCCACGTCTGTCTAGCGCGTCCGGTCGATGGCGCGCATGGCCCCTTCCGGATAGCGCTCGCCGGACACGTCGGCCGGCGAGAAGGCATCACCGATCCGCCCGGCCTCCTGCGGCGTGAGCTCGACATCGATCGCGCCCAGGTTCTCCTCAAGGTAGGCACGGCGCTTGGTTCCGGGAATCGGCACGATGTCGTCGCCCTGGCGGAGGACCCACGCGAGCGCCAGCTGCGCCGGGGTGACGCCCCGTTCCCTGGCGATCTCCTCGACGCGGGCGACGAGGGCCAGGTTCTGCGCCAGGTTCTGCTCGAGGAACCGCGGCGAGACGCGGCGGTAGTCGTTCTCCAGAAGGTCCTGCTGGGAGCGGATGCGGCCGGTGAGGAAGCCGCGGCCGAGGGGGCTGTAGGGAACGAACCCGACGCCGAGCTCGCGGCAGGTGGGCAGGATCTCCTCCTCGACATGCCGGGTCCAGAGCGAGTACTCGGTCTGCAGCGCCGCGATCGGGTGCACCCGCACGGCGCGCCGGATCGTCTCAGGCGCCGCCTCCGAGAGCCCGAGATAGCGCACCTTGCCCTGGCGGACAAGATCCGACATGGCGCCGACGGTGTCCTCGATCGGCACCTCCGGATCCACGCGATGCTGGTAGTAGAGATCGATGTGGTCCACCCCGAGGCGCCTGAGGCTCGTGTCGCACGCCTCGCGAACGTACTCCGGACGCCCGTTGACGCCCAGGTGCTCGCCCTTGGGGCCTCGCACGTTGCCGAACTTGGTCGCCAGGAAGACGTCGTGGCGGTGACCGCGAATCGCCCGGCCGACCAGTTCCTCGTTGCGACCGACGCCGTACATGTCGGCCGTGTCGAGGAAGGTGACGCCGAGTTCGAGTGCCCGCTCGATCGTGCGGATCGACTCCTCGTCGTCCTGACCGGCGTAGAAGTCCGACATGCCCATGCAGCCAAGACCGAGTGCCGAAACCTCAGGGCCGTCCTTGCCCAGCCTGCGCATCCTCACGCTGCCACGCTCCCTCTCGGAGCCTGTCCGATCCGCCGCCAGCGGCCGGTGGCCGGACGGGCCCAATTGCCTGGTACCTCCCATTCTCCCCCTCGGACCGCGCCTGATCAACCTGGATGGCGCTAGGCGCTGAGGGCCGGGGAAGGTACACTGCGAACAGCGGGGCTTTGCCGGAACATTCCTTCCTGCCCCTTCTCCCCAGCGGAGGTCCACCTCATGCTCACTTGGCTGCAGTTCCTCCTCGTCCTCCTGGCCGCCGTCGCAGGCGGCATTGTGAACGCCCTCGCGGGCGGAGGCACCCTCATCACCTTCCCAGTCCTCACCGCCGTCGGGGTTCCCGTCGTCGCAGCCAACATGACCAATACCGTGGCGCTCTGCCCCGGCTATCTCGGCGGCACGCTGGCGCAGCGCAAGGACCTCGAGGGTCAGGTCGGCCGCCTTCGGACACTCCTGCCCGCCGGCGTCATCGGCGGGCTCATCGGCGCCTGGCTCCTGCAGGTGACCTCCGAGCACGTCTTCCGTTTTCTCGTACCGTACCTCATCCTGGTGGGCACCTTGCTGCTGGCCGCCCAGCCGCGTCTGAAGGCGTGGCTCGACGCGCGGGCCGAGCGCCGCGGCGGCTCGGTTTCGGAGCGCTGGAGCCTACCCACAGTCGGTCTCGCGACCGTCTATGGCGGATACTTCGGGGCGGGCCTTGGCGTGATCACGCTCGGGATGCTCGGCCTGACCGTGGACGAGTCCCTGACGCGCCTCAATGCCGTCAAACAGGCGATCTCCCTCGCCACCAACGTCGCCGCCGCCGTCTTCTTCGTCTTCTCGGGCAAGATCGTCTGGCCGGCCGCCATCGTCATGTTCCTGGGCTCGCTCCTGGGCGGATCGCTCGGCGGCCGCCTCGCCGGAAGGGTCAAGCCAGGGCTGCTGCGGCAGATCGTCGTCAGCATCGGCCTCGTGGTCGCCGTGGCGTACTTCCTGACCTGACGCCGTTCGCCGCCGCTTACTCCTGGGGCGGCGCCGCGACCGGAGGGTTCTGCGTCGCGCCGCCGCCCATGACACCTTGCGCAGGCGACGGGGCCGCGGGATCCACGTACGCCTGTCCGTCGCCCCAGATCCGGGTGACAGCGCTCATGCCGGCGAGACCGAGGATGGTCGGCATGGCGACGTACTCGCCAAGGTCGCGCAGCACCGTGACGACGCCCGCCGGCAGCCCGGCTCGGGTGAGCGCGGCCCACAAGGCGAGCGTGGTGGCCACCAGGACATAGAGAGTCACGAGCGTGTAGGCGATCCAGTCCAGGGCGCGCGTGCGCATCAGGGCCGCCCTGTCCGGCGCCTGCCTGCGCCTTGGCGCGGCCATCAGAACTTGCCCGTCAGGCCGGCTTCGGCCACGAGCTGCAGCGTGCGCCAGAGATTCGCGCCCGCGAGCGGCTCGTGCCATGCGCCGCCGGCCGCCGCCTTGGCCCGGGCGATGAAGTCCGGCGTGCCGCCGACGCAGACGACCGCGGCCGCCCCTTGGATCCGATCGAGGGTAGAGGCCGCCTGCCAGCCGTACTGCTCGGCGAGTTGCTGCGCGATGGGCTGCAGGGTGGGCGATTGCGCCACGACCAGCTTGGGGCCCGCGGGGGCCGGCGCGGGCGCCGTGAAGCCGACCGCCTGCGCCAGGTCCCGCACCGGCAGGCACCATTCGTCGCGGTCCACCGCGCCTGAGATGCCAGGCACCTGGCCGTGGAAGGTGTACTGGATGCACGACCAGTTCGCCCAGTTGGGCAGATCCCGCGGTACCGCCGCGGTGTCGGGGAACGCGAGCCAGAGCTCGCGCTCGGCCAGCGCTCCGCGCGGCAGGGACGAGAGGAAGGACCATGGTCCGTAGAGCATCGCGCGGCTGCCCAGCGCCTCGTCCACGGCGGCGAGCCACGTGAGCGCCCAGTTGGCGAGCGGCCCGGGCCCTAGCTTCTGCGGATTGGACTCGAGGTCGAGGACCGGCGGCAGGTCGCCCGGCCCGGCGCCACCCGCGTCTTTGACGGCCGCAGCGAACCACGCCGCCTGCTGGCGTGCGTCGTCGAGCGTCGTGCCGGGAACAGCGAAATGGTAGGCGCCGCGCATCAGTCCGTGGGAGCGGATGTTGGGCCAGTTGCGGGAGAACTCCGTGTCGTGGATGCTCAGGCCCTGCGTTGCCCGCGCGTAGGCGAAGGCGATACCCGCAGCCTGAACCTTCGCCCAGGTGACCGTTCCCTGTGCGTAGGAGACATCGATGCCCTGTGCGCCGGTCGGTGTGCGCCCTTGCATCGTCCTGACCCTCCTTGGGCACTGCCATGGCACTCGATCACGATGGCCAGGTCCCGCCCCAGATCCCTGGGCGCTCTTGGTCGTCCCCGCGTCGCCGCTCCATCGCCGGCAGTGTCCACTGGGTTATATGATCAAAGGCGCCAAGGCGCCTCTCCCGCGCCTGGACGCAAGGCGGCGGGGACCCGGCCAAGCCGGTCCCCGCCGCGCTCCTGCACTCTGTTAGCCCTTGAGGAGCCCCTTCGAGACCAGGAACTCCTTCGCCACCTGGGGGATGGACTTCTTCGAGATGTCCACCTCGTAGTTGAGGTGCTCCATCTCGGCATCGCTGATCTGGCCCGCCAGCTTGTTCAGCACCCCGGCCACCTCCGGGTGCTGCTTGAGGAAGTCCTGGCGGATGACCGCCGCCGCGTAGTAGGCGGGGAAGAAGCCCTTGTTGTCCTTCAGCACCGCCAGGTGGTACTTCTCAAGTCCGCCGTCCGTCGTGAATGCGTCGGTCGCCTGGATCTTGCCCTCGGCCATCGCCTGGTACACGAGCGAGTGGTCGATCGTGAGGACCTGTCCGAACTTCAGGTTGTAGTCCTTTTCGAGACCCGGCAGGCAGTCCGGCCGGTTCTGGCACTCGGCGTCGATTCCCGCCGTGAGCTGCGAGGCATAGGGAACCAGCTGGCTGATGGTCTCGATGTGGTCCTTCGTCGCCAGGGACTGCGGGATCGCCACGGCGTACGTGTCGTTGAAGCCGAGCGGCTTCAACCACTCGAGGCCCCACTTCTTCTCGTACTGCTTTTGCACGTAGTCGTACATGGCCTGCTCGCTCGCAGGCTTCGGCTGCTTGAGGATCTCGACGTAGCCGGTGCCGGTGTAGTCGGGATACACGTCGATCTGTCCGCTCCTCAGGGCATTGAAGTCGACCAGGGTGCCGCCCATGTCCTGCTTCAGGACGACGTTCATCTTGGTGTTGGCCTGGATCAGGTCCGCGAACATCTGCGCGAGGATCTCGTTCTCTGTGAAGTTCTTCGAGCCGATCACTATGGTGCCGGTATCCGGCGAGGAGGTCCCGGTGCTCGATCCGCAGCCGGCCGCGAACAGCATCGTGGCAACGATCGCCACCCCGACCGCCAGCACCCGCGCATGTCGCCTAGTCCCGAAGTTCAATCAAGACCATCTCCCTTCACGGTCTCCTGGGTCGCCGCCAGCCGCGGCTGCGGCACGCGGCCCGGCGCCCTGCGCCTCTTGGTCCGCCCTGACAGGAACGCGAGCGCTCCGTCGAAGACGATGGCCATGAGCGCAGCCGGCAGGGCGCCGGCAAAGATCTGCGGCGCGCTCTGGACCTGCATGCCGCCGTAGATGATGCTGCCAAGTCCGTCGGCGCCGATGAAGACGCCGACCGTGGCGATGCCGATCGAGGTGACGAGCGCCACGCGCAGGCCCGTCAGGATGATCGGCGCCGCGAGCGGGATCTGGACCCGCCACATGGTCTGGCGACTCGACATGCCGAGTGCCCGGGACGTGTCGACGAGCGCCGGGTCCACGCTCAAGAGGCCCTCCACGGTGTTGTGCAGCATCGGCATCAAGGCGTAAAGGAAGAGCGCAATGACGAGGGTCGTGTCGCCCATGCCGAACCAGATCATGAGGATGGCCAGCAGGGCGAGGCTCGGAATCGTCTGGATCGTCTCGGCGACCGCGGC
The DNA here is from genome assembly GCA_021786135.1 of Bacillota bacterium. Lineage (GTDB taxonomy): Bacteria > Bacillota > Sulfobacillia > JAJZYS01 > JAJYTV01 > JAJZQO01. The sequence goes on along the minus strand of JAJYNV010000205.1, from coordinate 619 downwards.
CGCCACGCGCCTCACCCCCGGACGCCTATAGGTCCAAAGCCCGAACGGGATGGCGACAAGTGCGCCGAACAGAGTCCCCTCGATCGAGAGCCCTGCGTGCACCCCAGCCGTCTCGAGCACCATGGAGAAGTTCTCTGCCAGGTAGGAGAGGATGCCCATCAAGCACCCCTCCCGCCTGCGGCCAGCTCGCGTATTCCGACCGGCGTCAGGATGCGCTGCAGCCAGCCAAGCAGGAGGCCCGCCACAATGGCGAGCACGGCTGCCGGCACGGCGCCCGCCAGCACGAGGCCGAAGTCATAGGTGGCGAGGCCTTCGAGGATCAGCACGCCGAGGCCGCCGCCGCCGATCAACGCCGCAAGGACGGCCCACGAGATGAGATAGATGGTGGAGAGGCGCACCCCGGCGACGATCACCGGAATCGCCATGGGCAGCTCCACGCGCAGAAGCGCCTGCATGCCGCTCATGCCCATGGCCTTTGCACAGTCCACCGTCTCCGCCGGCACTCCCCGCACGCCGACATAGGTGTTGCGCAGGATCGGCAGCAGGGCGTAGAGCGCCAGGGCCGTGATCGACGGCACGAGGCCGACGCCGAGGACCGGCAGCGCCAGGGCCAGCAGGG
>JAJYNV010000200.1 GCA_021786135.1 Bacillota bacterium | reverse complement strand
GGAGCAGATCGCATGGTTCCACGCAGGCTCGGCGCTCAACCTGATCGCACAGTCCGCCTGAGGGATGGAGCACGGGACCGCCGCGCCCGGCGCGGCGGTCCCGTCGTTCTCCCGGACTTCCTTAGCCTGAGGTATGATACCGACATGCACATTTCGATAGCCTTCGCCCCGGGGCGCCTGCCATGACGGACGTCGTCGAGCAGGCGACGGTTTCAAGGCCGAGTGGCTGGCGCCTCCTGTTCATGTTGATCTTCTCGTATTTCGGAGCCCAGATCGTGGCGGCCCTCGCCATGATGCTGCTCTTGGGGTTCCCCTCATCCCTGGCGGGCTTTCGCACCCTGGCCGGGGCCCAGTCCGGGCGCGAAGTGGCGATCACTTCGAGCCTCGGCGAAATTGCGATCTTCGCCATCGCATGGCTCTTCATGCACCGGCGCATGACCGTGCGCGAGGTGGGCTTGGACCGCCCACGCATCGTCTATCTCGGCGACGGCGTGGCGCTCTTCCTGTTCGTGCTGCTTGCGTCGATCGTATTCGGCCTGATGCTGCACACGGGTGACGTGAGAAGCCAACTGGCCGTGGCGCAAGACCTGCACGGCTGGTGGGAGGGGCCGCTGATCGCCCTATCCGCGGGGTTTGCAGAAGAAGTCACTTTTCGTGGCTATCTCTTGACCGGCCTGAGGCGCATGTGGCCAAATGCCGATTGGCTCGCCGTGCTGCTGTCCAGCATCGGCTTTGCCCTGGCGCACGTCGCGTGGGGCTTGCAGCCCCTCCAGTTTGCCTTCTATGTCGTTCTGGGAGTGCTGCTGGCCGTCGGTGTCGTGCGCGCACGGAGCGTCTGGCCGGCGATCGTTGCGCATGCGGGCTGGGATGCGCTTGCGTTCCTGCTGCTGATGTCGAAGGCGAAGGGGCTTTAGGTCAGGCGCACGGCGCCGTCGGCTGCGGAATTCTCGCATACGGGGTGGGAAGGTTCCCGTCCCGGCCGGAGGTGCGCCGACGCCCAGCGGTCAATGGCGGAAATGACGTCCTGCAGTTCGTGACCAGCCGGTGTCAGGTGGTAAAGCGTGCGTGGCGGCATGACAGACTGGACTTCCTTGCGTACGACGCCGATGTCGCACAGGCGATCGAGACGTTGTGCCAGCGTTGCAGGGTTGCAGCCACCTACCGACCGCGACAGTTCGTTGAAGCCGCGCGGTCCCTCGAGGAGGCTGCGCACGATGTGCAACACCCACTTCTCCTGCAGGACCTGAATGGCCTCGTGTACAGGGCAGAATTCGTGTTCCATCGAGATCATCTCCAGTTCCAGTATACTTGACAATTCAAAGTGCTTCAAGATACGATGTTGACGGAAGGAACCGGTAGGAGGGGGAGCACCATGGAGTGGCAGCTTGACGGGTCCCACACGAGTGCGAGTTTCTCTGTACGTCACATGATGATTGCGACGGTGCGCGGGCATTTCGATGCGGCTAGCGGGTCTGCGCAGGTCGAGGACGGCAAGGTCCAGTCTGCGAAGGTGGATATCGTCGTGGGTTCGATCGCCACGAGAGACGCGCAGCGGGACGCGCACCTGAAGTCCGGGGACTTCTTCGACGCCGAGAACCACCCGCACCTGCATTTCGAGTCTACCCGCGTGGAGCATGTCTCCGGCGAAAACTATCGCATTGTCGGCAACCTGACGATCCGCGGCACCACGCGCCCGATGACGCTCGACGCCGAGATTGCGCCCGCGATCAAGGACCCTTGGGGCAATGACCGCATCGGCGTGTCCGCGACAGGTCTCGTGGACCGCAAGGAGTTCGGTCTCAACTGGAACGTGGCCCTCGAGGCAGGCGGCGTTCTCGTTGGCGACCAGGTCAAGATCGAGGTGGACGCGGAGTTCTTCCACGCGCCCAACTGAGTGTAGACGGCGAGCGGCCCCGGGGCTACCCCCGGGGCCGCTTTCTCACGCAGTCGATGCTACGCGTTGTCTGGTGGTCAGCGCGTGGCGATGCTGAGCAGGCGATCGGGCACGTGCACGAAGCGCAGCTCGGCGCCATCGGGCAGGAAGCGCCGGACGACATCGCTTTGCAGGGCGGCCTCGCGCACTGCGGCTTCGTCGAGACCTGCTGGGAGTTGTAGCCGGTCCCGCAACTTCCCGTCCACCTGCACCACCACCGTCACCGTCTTGGCCACCAGGATGGCCGCGTCATAGGACGGCCAGGTCGCCTTATGGACCGAGTAGGCTTGGCCCAGAGCCTGCCAAAGCTCTTCGGTCAGGTGGGGGGCGAAGGGAGCGAGCAGCAGCACGAGGGTCCTCAGGTCCTCCAGCGCGACCGCGGGCTCGCGCTGGAGGCCGTTCAGGTACTCCATGAGGGCTGCGAGGGCGGTATTGTACTTGAGCCCCTCGATGTCCTCGGTGACGCGTCGGATTGTCTGATGGCGGAGTCGCAGAGCGTCATTGGATACGTCGACGCCGCTGTGGCCCACGTTCTTGCGCACCAGATGGTAGACACGGTTGAGGAAGCGGTAGATTCCCTCGATGCCTTGGTCCGAGAAGTCGCCGCCTTCCTCATACGGCCCCATGAACATCAGGTAGGAGCGCAGCGTATCGGCGCCGTAGCGGTCGAAGAACTCGTCGGGATTCACGACGTTGCCTCTGGACTTCGACATCTTGGTGCCGCCGCGGACGATGACGCCGTGCGCGCGGAAGCGCTTGAAGGGCTCCTCGAAGTCGAGATAGCCGAGATCGTGGAGCGCCATGCAGACGAAGCGCGTGTAGAGGAGGTGCAGGACGGCGTGCTCTTTGCCGCCGATGTAGCTGTCCACCGGCAGCCACTTGCGCGTCAGTTCCGGATCGAAAGCATGGTCCCCGTCACCGCTCGAGGGATAACGCAGAAAGTACCAGGCAGAGTCGAGAAAGTTGTCCGAGACGTCCGTCTCGCGCCGTGCCGGCCCATGGCAACTGGGGCAGGTCGTCTCCACGAAGGAGGGGATCGCCGCGAGCGGGCTCTCTCCTGTACCCTTCGGCACGAAGTCCTGCACATCCGGCAGCATGATCGGCAGTTCCTCTTCAGGCACGCCGACGATGCCGCAGCGATCGCAGTAGACGACCGGGATCGGCGGTCCCCAGTAGCGCTGACGCGAGATTAGCCAGTTGCGCAGGTGATAGGTGCGGTGACGATGCCCGATGCCTCGCTCCTCTGCCAGACGGATGGCAGCCTCTTTCGCCTCTGATGTTGGAAGTCCGTTGAACGGGCCTGAGCCCATCGCCGTCCCCGGTTCGTCATAGGCTTCCGTGAGCGTGCCTTGATCGTCACCCGGTCCCGCCACCACGCGGACGATCGGCAGCCCGTACTTCGTGGCGAAGTCGAAATCGCGCGCGTCGTGTCCAGGCACAGCCATGATGGCTCCGGTGCCATAGCCGTAGAGCACGTAGTCCGCGATGTAGATCGGAATCTCCTTGCCGCTGAAGGGGTTGACGGCGAAGCCGCCGGTGAAGACCCCAGTCTTGTCCTGCCCGCCGATGCGCTCCTCCTGGCTGCGCTCGGCGGCTTCGTGCACATATGCCTTGACCTCGACCTCGGTTTCTGCCGTGACCAGCTCGGCGACGAGCGGATGCTCAGGCGCCAGAACGAGGAACGTCGCGCCAAAGACGGTATCGGGGCGCGTCGTGAAGACAGGGATGGTCTTCGCCCGATCCTTGGCCAGCGGGAAGCGCAGCTCGGCTCCGTCGCTGCGGCCGATCCAGTTGCGTTGCGCGATCTTGATCACGTCGGACCAGTCGAGATCGTCAAGGTTGTCCAGCAACCGGTCGGCGTAGCGCGTGATGTCGAAGAACCACTGCTCGAGCTCCCGCTGCACAACCTCGCTGTCGCAGCGTTCGCAGCGGCCGCTGATGACCTGCTCGTTCGCAAGCACGGTCTTGCAGGACGGGCACCAGTTGACAGGGGCCTTGCGCCGCTGGGCAAGACCGGCCTTGAAGAACTGGAGGAAGATCCACTGGGTCCAGCGGTAGTACTCGGGATCGGTGGTCTCCACGGCATGTGACCAGGCGAATCGTCCACCCAACCGTGTGAGCTGCTCACGGAAGTGCCGGACATTGTCCGCGATGAGCGTCTTCGGGTGGATGCCCCGCTTGATGGCGAAGTTCTCGGAGTGGATGCCAAAGGCGTCGAAACCCATCGGCTCAAAGACGTCCATGCCGCGCATGGCCTTGTACCGGCCATGGATGTCCGCACCGGTGAAGGCGTAGACGTTGCCGACGTGCAGCCCTTCCGCCGAGGGGTAGGGGAACATCATCAGGTTGTAGTAGGGGGACTTGGCGTGCCCAAGGTCCACCTCGTAGATGCCGCTCAGGTGCCAGCGCTCCTGCCACTTGCGTTCGATGGCCTTCGGGTCGTAGGTCGTATTCATGACCGGCCTCCTGCTAGGAAATCGACGCCTTCCGCCTCCCAACAAGGCGAAAGGCGTCCATTGCGCTACCCCATCGGTTCGCGACGCCTGCCCGCAGTCCCTTCCCGGAGCGTCCGCCGGCGATGTAGAAGATCCCTGCCGGGGCGCTGCACTTCCCGGCAGGGGCCTTCAACCGCGGAGCATTCGGGCGTTGCCGCCATTCTATGCTTGCCTGCGGACGGGGTCAAGGAGACTAGCCGAGTGCGTTGAGTCCTGTGATATCGCGTCCAACGATGAGCGTGTGGATCTCATAGGTTCCTTCGTAGGTGTCGACCGACTCGAGGTTCGCCATGTGGCGCATGGCGCGGTATTCGCTGGTGATGCCGTTTCCGCCGAGCAGTTCGCGAGCCATGCGCGCGGTCTGCAGGGCTGTGCGGACGTTGTCGCGCTTGGCGAGGGAGACTTGCGTGTAGGTGTAGCGATCCTCCTGCTTGAGCTGTCCCAGGCGCAGCGCCATCAGCTGGCTGCGCGTCGTGAGCGAGAGCATGTCGACGAGCGACTGCTGCATGAGCTGTGTCTGCGCGATGGGCCGGTGGAAGGCAATGCGGTTCTGGGCGTAGTCGAGCGCCTCGTTGAAGCAGTCCATCGCGGCGCCCACCGCACCGAACGCGATGCCATAGCGGGCCTGTGTGAGGCAGGATAGAGGCGCCGCAAGGCTCTTGGCTTCAGGCAGCCGGAGTTCCTCGGGAAGCTCGACGTCCTCGAGGACGATGTCGCCAGTCGAAGAGTAGCGCATGGAGATCTTGGTTTCGATCGCCGGCGCCGACAGGCCCTTCGTGCCCTTGGGCGCGATGAAGCCGCGCACCTTGTTCTCCTCATCCATGGCCCAGATGACCAGGACGTCCGCGATCGGGGACGAGGTGATCCAACGCTTCTCGCCGTTCAGGACCCAGTGGTCGCCAACGCGCCGGCACTTGGTGCGCATCGTTCCGGGGTCTGAGCCGGCGTCCGGTTCCGTCAGACCGAAGCATCCGATCAGCTCGCCCCTCGCCATGCGCGGCAGGTAGGTCTTGCGCTGCTCTTCCGTGCCGTAGCGGTAGATGGCGTGCATGGAGAGGCCGCTCTGGACCGAGGCGAACGAGCGCAGGCCAGAGTCGCCGCGCTCGAGCTCCTGCATGATCATGCCGTATGCGACCTGCGAGATGCCCGCACCGCCATACTCCTCCGGCAGGGTGGGACCGAAGAGCCCGAGTTCTCCCATCTTGCGCACGAGGTGCATGGGGAAGCGACCCTGCAGCCAGTCCTCGCCGACGGTCGGCATGACCTCGGCGGCGACGAAGTCGTGCACCATCTGACGGACCGCCCGTTCCTCCTCGGTCAGCAGGCCGTCGACGTCAAAGTAATCCGGGCCAATCGCCGTGAGGGCCACCACAGACCACATCCATTCCGCAAAAGATCTAGCCGCATCGTACCACTTGGAGATATGAAACGTCCAGGGATGGGCCTGGACGTCTTGTCTTTACGTAAATGGTATCGCAGAATGAAACGGAAGGTGATGGATTGGACGGGCCGCTGCGCACAGTGGAGCGGACGATGAGGGTCCTCATGGAGATCGGGCAGAGCAGCCAGCCGCTCACCCTCGCCGAGCTCAGCAGGCGCCTTGCACTCGGCAAGGCGACGGTGCGTCGCTTCCTTCTCAGCCTGGAGGAGATGGGCTACGTCGAGCGTGACGTCCGCGGTGCCTACATGGGCGGCCCGGAGCTCGGCAAGCTGGCGCCACGGACACAGATGCGGGTACATGCTGCAGTGGCCAGCGCATTGCGCGATCTGGCGGGCGAGACGCAAACCGCCATCAGTCTTGGCGTGCTGAGCGGCCGAGAGGTGCTGTACCTCTGGCGCGAGCCACCTGGATCTGCTGCGGGAGTGGCGCTCGGCGAAGGTGCGCGCCTGCCGGCACATGCAACCGCCATCGGCAAGGTGCTGCTCTCCCAACTGCCGCAGCCACGCGTGGAGGAGATCTATGCGGACGTGCCGCCTGAAGCCTTCACGTCCCGCACGATCGCGAGTCTGCCGCTTCTCTTGGGGGCTCTGCAGGAGATCCGCCGCCAGGGCTGGGCCCTATCCGACGGGGAGTTGGAGGAGGGGCTGACCGCTGCAGCGGTACCCGTCTACGACAGGGACGGCAGTGTGCGCTGGGGCCTGAACGCCTCATCGGCCGGTCACCGCATGGCGCCGGCAGTTTTCGCCACCGATGTGGTACCGGCACTGCTGCGTGCGGCAGGCAGAATCGGCGCCCTGGAAGGTTAGCGGTCTGGGCAGGGTTGGATGCAAGGAAGGGCCGTTCCCGCGTGGCGCGGGGACGGCCCCTTCCAGTTCCCTAGGCAATCAGGAGTTGGCGGCGGTCTTCGGGTGCAGCTCGCGGCGGACGGGACGGGGCCGTGCGCCGATATGCCAGATGCGTCCGCGGGTCGGCACGAAACGGCCCTCGTGCGCCAGGATCTTGCGGCGGATGGCAGCGGTGTGCATGCCCATCAGCAGCGAGAGGTCGGGGAGCGACAGGAGCGCGCCCTGTTCCCACGCCTCGTTGGCGTAACGCTCGATGCGACCGAACTTGAGCTCGAACACGCGCCGACGCGAGGCGCCGCGGTAGCCGGCAGCGGCATCCTGTGCGGTGAAGTAGCTGAGGTGCACCGGCATGACACGGGCGGATTCGAGGCGCGCGCCCGCGCCCTGGTCGGCTGCGAGAGCGAAGAAGACCATCTCGTTCTCCTGCAGTGTGCGCAGTCCCAGCTCCTCGACCGTTTCGCCGAGCCACTGCAGGTAGCGCTGGCCCTCGAACGCCGTGAAGGCACTCGTCTCCACCGGGTTCTTGCCGATCGGCTGGAGGCACTCGTCAATCAGGGTCGCCGTCTGGTGATGCAGGCGCGGGTGGTGCGTCGCCCAGCGGGCGACCGCTGTCAGGTGATCGTGCTCAACGTCAGAGAAGCCGGGGATGCGGCTCTGGCTATCGTTGATCAGCTGGCCCAGCCGACGCATCATGCGGCGGAAGGATCCCTCGCTGATGCCGAGGACGCTACGCTCGAGCGAGACGTCGCCAAATTCCAGGTACCGGCGCACGAGCCAAGCATCGAGCGCCTGGAGGGTTTCGCTGGGCTTCGGGCCACCGACGTGAGGCAGCCAGATGCCGAGGTCCCGCACCGGCTCAAGGCGGTGCTCCAGGGCGGTCGGCGTGAGATTCGCCCAGGCGGCCAGCTCGGTGAGTGAGGCGTATCCGCCCTGACGGTAGATTTCATAGATCCAGCGGATCAGGCGTCTGCGCTGTAGCACCGCAAGCCCGTACTGCTGCCAGATCTCCGCGTCCTCATCGACGTCCACCGCGGTGATGGTGGCGCTGCGACGCCTGGTCGGCGCGTAGCGGCGCGAGGCGGTTTCGGGCACAGAAAGGCGTACGGAGCCGGGCAGGGTGAGTCCCTGCACAGTGCTCATCCAGGCAAGGCTTTCGTCGGCGATCTCCTCCGCCGCGAAAGCGCTCTGATCAAAATCTTTGCGAAGCGTTCGCACGAGGAGTGCCCTTGCACTCTTCGGCCGGACCCACGACGTCGTGTGCTGCAACGGGTTCTGGTACCTGACGAGCTCCCCCACGATGGCCACCTCCATGGATTTGAAACATTGGAAGGGGGGCGGCTGGGCCGCCCCCCTTAGCCGTCAGTGCG
>JAJYNV010000397.1 GCA_021786135.1 Bacillota bacterium | reverse complement strand
GAGGTGCTGGCCGCAGCGCCTGGGGTCTGAGCGACCACTCTGTTACAGGGCCGTCGACGCCGCTTCCCCGGCGTCGACGGCCCTGTTTTCGCTGCCTCAGGCAGCCCGAGCCGCGGACCGGAGAGCCGTTCAGCCCTGCTCCGGCACCTTCGCGAGCACGCGATAGAATGGCGCAGGCCCTGGCCAGAGCCGTTCAACCTCGAAACCGACGTCGCGCAGGATCTGCTGCATCTCGTCGGCGGCGATCCTGATCGTGAAGGGTGGGCCCATAGGCGTTTGCACACGATCCCACTGCACGAAGTAGGCCAGACCAGCAGGTCGCAGGACGCGCCTCGCCTCACGCAGGATCGCATCGCGCTGGGGGAAGTTGTTCAAGAACCGCGACATGAGGACGGCGTCGACGGATGCGTCCGCTAGCGGCAGGTCCTGAGCATCGGCCCGGATGGTCTCGATGTTTTTGATTCCTGCCGCCTGCGCACGGTCTGCGAGCATGTCGAGGCTGTCCTGCTGCAGGTCCACCGCCACGACCTTGCCGTCGGGAAGCATGAGGGCAGCGGGGAGAGAGAAGAAGCCGGGGCCACAACCGATGTCCGCCAGGATCGCGTGCGGCCCGGGCAGGAAATCCCGCAGCAGATCCTCCGGCTTGAAGGCGCCCCGGTTCTGCTGCAGCATGTGCTGCGGATCGAAGCGGTGCATTCCGGGCCCCTCGTCTCGGCTATCCAAGCCATTCACTCCTTCGCTTATCGCCGCCCGCAGCGGGGCCGCGCTAGGGGCGACACGCGCCCCCTTCAGACGTTTGCGGAAGCCTCCGATCCGCTCGGTGCACAACAGACACCATAGAGAAACAGCCGCTCGACGGTGTCGATGAGCTCGGGAAATCCGATGCCTGCGGCGTGCAGCCATTCGGGTCGGCCAGTCTCCTGCACCGCAGCCAGCAAGATGTCGATCACGAGCCCTGTCCGCACATCCGGCCGCACTTCCCCAGCTGACTGCGCCGCGGCAAGGACGTTCGCCAACCGCCGCATGTGCTCGGCGCGGAAGGCCAGGATACGCTGGAAGACCGACGGCAGGTAGCGCTCCAGGTCCTCGAGGAAGATCGGACTCATCGATGTCAGCACCTCTTGGGCAACCCGGAAGACGCCGCGGAAGGTCTCGCGGAATCCGAGCTGCTGCGCCAACACCGCATCAAACCTCGCCGCGAAGTCATCGAGGATGGCGACGACGACGGCGTCGGCAATCTCATCCTTACCCGAAAAGACCATGTAGAGCGTCCGCTTGGACATGCCGCGTCGCCGTGCGATGTCGTCGACGGTGGCGCTGTGGTAGCCGCGGCGGTTGAAAAGATCGAAGGCAGCACGAACGATTTCCGCACGCAGTTCTGGATTGTCCATGGCAGCACCTCGAAAAACTACATTACTCTTTCGCGTTTTCTTTGTCGAATGGCTGTCCCCCGACGCCCGTTCCGGGGCGTTCGCAAGTTTGCCTTGCGACGCAGCCCTAAGAGCGTTCCTGCCTCTCCTGCCTTGCGGCGTAGCCCTTCTTCGCACAGGCGACAAGGCACCGGGCACCCCGGGGGAGATCGCTCCGAACACGCAATCGAGCCCTAGAACGGCCCATGTCCGCAAACTGCGACGAGGGGCGGGCCCATCTGGCCTGCCCCTCGCGGCTGCGCGAACTATTCGGCCTTCCCAGCCTCGCTTGCGGCCGCCGCAAGTACCTCCTGGAGCGGGCCCTCGCCTGAAAAGACCTTGATCTTCATGCTGTTGAGCATCTGCACCATGTGGTCCCCGATGTGGCCGGTCACCACGACGTCGACGCCCTGGTCGCGCAGAAAGCGCGCAACCTGAGCGTGATGCAGGCCGTCCGCCATCTGATCGTGCTGGAGATCCCAGCGCACATCGTGCTGCGACACGAGCCAGCTCTCACCGTCCGGCTTTGCGATCGCCACACGCTGAGCCTTGCCGAACCCGCCTCCGACCTCGTCGTTGCCGATCATCGTAGCGCAAATCACCATCGTGCGGTGCCTCCGTTTCGGTGGAGCCTGACCCGCGGTCGCCTGGCACGACTATAGCACATGCCCCGTGCCTGCGTTGCCAGCAGCCTCCCTGTCTCCGGGTCAGCTGGACGCTGCATCGTGGTGGCCCTGGCGCCCATGGCGAAGCGTCCTGGCGGCCGTGAAGGGGTCGGCCCGACGCAGTGCGGCTCCTCGAACTGCTGCGTGCGGGGGAGATCACAGCGGTCTTGGAATCAAGTGAAGACGACGAGCCACCGCGAGACTCGTGCGCGCCTGGGAGGATGCAAAGGCGATCGGCTCAGGGTGCGGCCTCGAGAAACGGGAGTCAGGTGAGCATTGGGAATCTGCCTGGGCGGCGCCGTGCACCCTGAAGGGGTCCTTGAGGCGCCCCGCGCCCTGCCTCACTTGCGCGGCGGTCAAAACGCAACCGCGGCTGAACTTCCCTTGGCCGGCTCACTGGATGCTGGCGCATGCGCAGGGCGGGTTCGGGACTTCGCAGAACGCTTGAACCACCATCCCGTCAACACGGGACCTGGACCTGGCAAAGGCCATCGAAAGAAGTGCCTGCCCGTCCTAGAGAACCCGGGCACGGGCACCAGCATTCGTGAAGCCAAGGTCCCAGACAAACCCATGCGGTCGGTCGGCGATGAACGGACGGAGGGCAGCGAGCACCGCGGGCGCGGCGGCCGGCTCCGCGAACGCCACCATGGTCGGACCAGAACCCGAAACAGGCATGGCGAGAGCGCCGGCCTCATACGCCGCGACGCGCGCGTCCTGGCACCAGGCGCAGGAGCCGATGCGTTGTCCCTCATGCAGGCGATCCTCGGTCGCTCGGCGCAAGAGCGCGTAGTCGCCCTCGAGCAGGGCATAGACGAGCAGCGCGGTGCGGCCGATGTTGTGCACCGCGTCGGCCCGGGATACCGCGGCCGGCATGGCGGCGCGCGCCCGCGCGGTTGCGGTGGCACCGCCCGGGTAGAGCGCGATCGCCCGCAAGGGAGGTGCCGGCAGGCGCCTGACGATCGGGTCGGTCACGCCGCTCGCGATCGTCATGCCTCCCAGGAGGCAGGCGGCGATGTTGTCCGGGTGGCCTTCGAGTCGAGCCGCGATACGCAGCAGTTCCTCCGCGGCGAGCGGGCAGTCGAGAAGTGCCTCCGCGGCGCGCAGGCCCGCGCAGATGGCGGCTGACGAGCTGCCGAGACCTGAGCGCAGCGGCAGGAGGGATGTGACCTGGACCGAGATCTCGGGCACTGGCCGGCCAAGGGCGCTACACGCCTCGGCGAAGGCGTCGAGGAAGAGATTCGGGGCGCCCGGGTCGCTGATGCCGTCGGGCCAGCGAAACGCCGCTGGTCCTCTCTCGACCACGAAGGCAGCCTCGAGGTCGAGCGCGGCGCCGAGCACGTCGAATCCCGGACCTAGGTTTGCCGTCGTCGCTGGTGCCTGTACCTCAAGGATCATAGGCCGAGCGCGCGGCGCAGGGCGTCAAGGTCGGCGGGAATCGCCCGGATGGCGTCCTCCCCCGCATTTCGGAGAGCCGTGTCCGGATCCTTGAGCCCGTTGCCGGTCAAGACCGCCACCGCCGTTCGGCCCGGCAGCGTCCGCCCCTCTGCCTTCAGCTTCAAGAGCCCGGCCACCGAGGCAGCGGACGCCGGCTCGCAGAAGACGCCAGCACTGCGTGCGATCAGTGCCTGAGCGGCCAGGATCTCGTCGTCGGAGACCGCGAAGAATCCTCCGCCGCTCTCGGCCACAGCCGCCTCGGCGGCCTGCCAGCTGGCGGGGTTGCCGATGCGGATGGCGGTCGCCACCGTCTCCGGCGACTCCACCGGGCGGCCGAGCACGATCGGCGCCGCGCCTGCGGCCTGGAATCCCATCAGCTGTGGCCGACGCGTGGCGCGACCTGTCTCCGCCCTGCGGCGGAAACCCTTGTTCCAGGCTGTGATGTTGCCGGCGTTGCCGACGGGGATGGCCAGGAGATCCGGCGCGTCACCCAGTTCGTCCACTACCTCGAAGGCGCCCGTCTGCTGACCCTCGATGCGATAGGGGTTCAGGGAGTTGACGAGCGTGAAGGGTTCTCTCGCCGCGATGTCGCGCACCATGCGCAAGGCGTCGTCGAAGTTGCCCTCGACCGCCAGCACCTCCGCGCCGTACATGACGGCCTGCGCCAGCTTGCCAAGCGCAATTCTGCCCTGGGGCACCACCACCACGGCGCGGATGCCCGCCTGCGCGGCATAGGCCGCAGCCGAGGCCGACGTGTTGCCGGTGGAGGCGCAGATGACTGCGCGGCTGCCCTGCTCGAGCGCCTTGGCCACGGCCAGCACCATACCGCGGTCCTTGAAGGAGCCGGTCGGGTTCTGGCCCTCGAACTTGAGGTAGAGGTCGAGCCCCAGGCGTTCCGAGATGCGCGGCGCATGGAGGAGCGGCGTCCCGCCCTCGCCCAGACTTATGAGCGGTGTTCTCTCTCCGACGGGCAGGTCTTCGCGGTAGCGTTCGAGGAGTTTCATCAGCGCACCCTCCTGAACCGGATTCTCAGCGCTTCGACATCCGGCCGGCCGTTCCCGCTCCCGCCGCAGTCTGCGCGGCTGTGGACCGACCTGCCGTCCAATGCTGCTGATCGCGCTGCGCGAAGAAAGCCGCAGCCAGCAGCAGGATTCCCGTGACCCAGAAAATGCTGTGGATACCGAAATAGCCGCTCAGAACGCCGCCCAGCATCGGACCGAGCATCGTACCGACCTGCCCCGCCGACTGGTTGAGCCCGAAGGCCCGGCCGCGGAAATCCTCCGGCGTCGTCTGTACGACGAGGCCGTTGATGGCCGGGAAGACCGCGCAGAAGAATGCGCCGTAGGCAAAGCGTACCAGAGCGAACGGCAAGAGGGTGTGGAAGGGCAACTGCAGCAGGTTGCCGATGCCACCGCCAATGAGACCCCAGCCGAGAACGCGGCCGAACCCGATCCGGTCTGCCGCTCGGCCCCAGCGCGGTGCGAAGAGCACGCTCGCGATGCCCACGAGCGAGAAGATGATGCCGGAAAGGAGCGACGCATTCTGAAGCGATCCGCCCAGCTGGACGACGTAGAGCGGCAGGATCGGCTCGATCGTCATGATGGAGAAGTTTACGAGCAGTGTGAGCCCCAGGAGGGCCAGAAAGGGCGGGTTCTTGAAGGCCTGGCGGAGATCCCGCAGCACCGAGCTCTGACGCGTCGTCGGCTGGAAGCCGGTCTCCCGGACGAAGAAGAGCGCCAGCAGCGCCGCGCCGAGCACCAGGACACCGGCGGCCGCGAAGGAGATCCGGGTGCCGAAGAGGTGCGCTACGGTCCCGCCCAGGAGCGGCCCGACGATGCTGCCTGTCGCCGAGGCGGTGGCCATCATGGAGAGGCTGTACCCCACCTTGCGCGGCGGCGAACTCGTGCCCACGAGCGTGATCGCGCTGGGAATGTAACCTGACAGGAGCCCCTGCACCGCCCGCAGCACCAGAAGCTGCATCGGCGTCTGCACGAGCGCCGTCGCCAAATAGGCGGCGAAGAGAGAGAATCCTGAGCGCAGGATCATCGGCCGCCGGCCGTAGCGGTCCGAAAGAGCGCCCCAATAGGGCGAAATGAGGGCACTCATGAGGAATGTGCTGCTGAACATGAGGCCGGACCAGATCGACACATTCTTGTGCACGCCGATCTCCAGGAGGAAGAGCGGCAGGAAGGGCACGACCATGGAATAGCTGGCCGAGGTGATGAACACCCCGACCCAGAGCACCGCCAGGTTCTTCTGCCAAGGCTCGAGTTCGGATAATCGCGACATGAAGGCCATGCGGATCATTTTACGCTGGTCGCGCGACCATCGCAAAGGCGCCTGGGAGATGAAGCGGATGGCGCCCGTCGGTCGAGATCCGGGCCAGCCGGAATTGGTTCGCCTGGTGCCAGGGCGACAGTTGGTGTACAGTACGCATACTTGCGCTGCGAAGGTGAAGGACATGCTTCCCGCCAGAAGAGCTCTGCTCGAAGAGGCGCTCCAGGAAATGGAGAGTCTCGTGACCGTCTGGGTCGACGGCAACGACCAGGCGCTGGCCGTGCCGGATCTCGAGGAACTCTTGCATCTGCAGCCCCTGCTGGATGTCCGCCGCATGACACCGGATGTCGAGCCCTGGCTGCCGACAGACCGCTATCCCGTCTACCGGCTCGGCCCGCAGGATGCGGGCGCGGCTCCGCGCGCCGGCTTCGTCGGCTTTCCGGCCGGCTTCATGCTCGATGCTTTGTGCGATCTCGCCGTCGCGCTCTCACGAGGCGATGTGCCGGCCTCCCCGCTCGCCCGCGACACCTTGAGGCAGCTGGAACGCGATGTCGATGTCAAGATCCTGACGTCCCCCGGCTGAAGCCGCTGCTGGCAGACCGTGCGTCTGAGCCATGCCTGGGCCCTTGCCTCGTCCAAACTGACGGTCGATGCCGTCGAGCTCGCACAGTTCCCCGAACTCTCCGACCGCTTTCACGTCAACGCCGTACCCACCGTCATCATGCGGAGCGGCGACCGCCGGGCGACGCTTGCCGGCGCCCTGCCGGAACCCATGCTCCTGGCACGCCTCCTGCAGCTTTCCCACGGCGATCAGGGCTGATCAGGCAGCAGTTCCGCATCCAGGCGTTCCTCATGCACCGCGCCGCGCTCGAGTGACAGGCGATAGGCGCTGGCGCCTGGACGCGCCGCGACGATGCGGTGCAGGCGGCCGGCGCGGAAATGCAGCGCGACATCGTCGTCCGCAGCCATGCCCTGGGCGATGCCCCCGCTCTCGATGAGCTCATGGTAGCGCTGCCGCCGGCCTGGTTCACCGTCCCAATGCGGCGAGAAACTCCCCGGCAGGAAACCGAGCGCCTCGACGGACGAAAATCCACCCGGGCGCGAGTCCGAGAGTCCCTGCTCGAACCAGCAGATCGCTCCTGCGCTGATGCCGGCCAGCACGACACCCTGCACGAGCGCCTCGTGCAGGATCTCATCGATGCTCCAGGCGCGCCAGAGCGCGATCATGTTCAGCGTGTTGCCGCCCCCGACGTAGATCGCATCCTGCGCCAGGAGATGCGCCCGCACATCTTGGGGCGTGTTCTGGTAGAGCGTCAGGTCGGAGGGCTCGGCGCCGAGACGAAGGAACGCGCGGTGGAAGCGAAGGGCGTAATCCGCGGACTCCGCGCTCGCTTGGCCGAGGAAGCATATCTTCGGCCGCACGGCGTCGCACTGTGCTAGCACGTAGCGGTCGAGGGCGAGGTTGTCGGGCGTCATGGAGAAGCCGCCACCGCCCAGCGCGATGATCTCCTGCATGGCCCGGCTACCCGGGAAGCCCCAGGCGCCCGGCGAAGCGCTTCTGGAGCTTCATGACCTTGGGGGCGATCACGACGCGGCAGTAGTCCTGCTGGGGATTGCGCCGGAAGTAGTCCCGGTGGTACTCCTCCGCAGGATAGAACTGCACAAACGGCTTTACGGCGGTCACGATCTCGCTGCCCTGCCATGCGGGATCGTGTGCGAGACTCTCCATGCAGGCCCGCGCCGCGTCTTCCTGCTCCTCGGTGCGCACAAAAAGCACGGAGCGGTACTGCGTCCCGATGTCCGCGCCCTGCCGGTTTTGGGTGGTCGGGTCGTGGACGGCGAAAAACACTTCGAGCAGATCCCGGTAGCTGATCTCGGCGGGATCGAAGGTCACGTCCACGACCTCCGCGTGTCCGGTGCGGCCCGTGCAGACGTCTTCGTACGTCGGGTTCGCGACGTCGCCCCCCGCGTAGCCCGGCACGACCTCGACGACGCCGCCAAGAGCGTCAAAAACCGGTTCGAGACACCAGAAGCAGCCGCCGCCGAATGTGGCGTGTTCCATAGTTCTCCCCCTTCGGCCAAGGACCGGATCGAGCGGGTCCCGAGTCCATCATAGCGGATCCGGCGCGCGCCCCTGCGGGCCGAGGGGTGCCGCAGCAAACGGAAAACCCCGCCCGCAGGCGGGATTTTCCTGAAGATGGTGTCGGGAGGGGGACTTGAACCCCCACGGGTTACCCCATACGCCCCTCAAACGTACGCGTCTACCAATTCCGCCATCCCGACAAGACTGGTGCCGAAGGTGGGATT